>CAZTSL010000052.1:0-29636 GCA_964616915.1 uncultured bacterium | reverse complement strand
GCCCTGTCACTCTGCCGGTGGATCCTTGACACAGTGTGTCGAAATAGGATAGAATAGCATTGCCCCTGATCATCAAGGGATGAATCGACGCCAAGCAGAGAATCGACCCTCGTTTCATGCTTCGAGGGAGAAGGATGCGGACGTCCTCCTCCGGCCGGAGGGCTGGAGGAGGAGACGCTCCCCTCGCGCAACCGAGGATGGCGGTATCTCCCCTGCCGTGGGCACGGTGAGGCGGAGGTCGTCTTGCGGGAGGATCGGAATTCGGGTATACCGCTTTCATCGGTGTCATGGCGGGCAGAGGCGCCGTCGTGTTTCGACCCGTGGCCACGGAAAGGGCGGCCCGTAGGCAAAGCCCCTAAGGGAACAGGATCGCTGGATGCCTTCACCTGATCGTAACCCCCTCATCGTTCAATCGGATCGGAGTATCCTGCTCGAAACGGAAAATCCGCGTTATGAAGAGGCCCGGAACCAGATCAAGTCCTTTTCCGAACTCATCAAATCGCCGGAACACTTCCACACCTATCGGGTAACACCGATCTCCCTGTGGAACGCGCTTGCCAGCGGCTGGACCGCAGAGCAGATCATCACCTGTCTGACCGAATTTTCGCGTTTCCCCTTACCCCACAACATCCTCTTCGACGTCGAGGACTATGCGGAACGTTTCGAACGCTTCCGGTTGATTCGCGACGATGCCGGACGGCTGGTCCTCGAAGCGGATCAGCCAGACCTGATCACGGAGATCATCCAACAGAAATCGGTGACGCCCTACCTGCTGCGTCCCCTCGGTGTCCGACAGATCGAGATCTCTCCGGCGGTACGCGCGACGTTGAAACTGGCTCTGATGAAGATCGGATTCCCGGTCGATGATCGGGCGGGATACGAGAAGGGGAAGCCGCTCACCTTCGAGTTCCGAAAGAAGACGAAATCGGGTGAGCCATGGAGACTGCGTCCCTACCAGGAGGAAGGGGTACGTGCCTTCCTGGAGAAACGGGATGGTGGCGGGGTCATCATCCTCCCCTGCGGCGCGGGGAAGACGTTCGTGGGACTCGGTGTGATGAAGGCCGTCGGCGCCCACACCCTCATCCTGACGACGAGCAGATCGGCCATGCGGCAATGGGAATCGGAACTCCTCGAACGAACCACCCTCTCGCCGAAGAAGATCGGCCACTACGATGGCGAGAAGAAGTCGATCGCTCCCGTGACGCTGGCGACCTATTCGCTCCTCTCCTATCGGAAGAAGGGGGAACTCATCCACTTCACGCGTCTCCTCAAGGAGGATTGGGGGCTCGTCATCTTCGATGACGTCCACCTCCTCCCGACCCCCTTGCTCGAAGCGGCGAAATCGTTGCAGAACCGACTCCGGTTGGGGCTCTCCTCGACGACCTCGAGGGAGGACGACAAGGCGGAGGAAGTGTACTGCTTCATCGGACCGAAACGTTTCGACCCTCCCTGGCAGCGTCTCGAGGCTGAGGGCTGGCGGCCCAAGGCCCGTTGCGAGGAGATCCGCATCCGCCTGAGCGAAGAGGAACGTTTCGCGTACACGATGGCCCGCAACGACGAGAAATACCGCATCGCCGCCACTTCCTCCCGCAAGATCGCGTATGTGGAACAGCTCCTTTCCCGTCACCCCGACGACGCCATCCTCATCATCGGGCACTACCTCGACCAGCTCGAACGCCTCAGGGAGCGGATCGATGCGCCGATCATCACCTCGAAGATGCCGCGGGAGGAACGGGAGCGCCTCTACGAGGCCTTCCGGGCGGGAACACTCCGGGTGCTCATCGTCTCGAAGGTCGCCAATTTCTCGACCGATCTGCCCGAAGCGAACGTGGTGGTCCAACTTTCCGGCAACTATGGCTCACGGCAGGAGGAAGCCCAGCGGATCGGTCGCCTCCTCAAACCGGGACCGGCGGGGGAAGAGGCGCGCTTCTACATGCTCGTCGCCCGGGACACCAAAGACCAGGAGTATGCGGCGAAACGGCAGCTCTGTCTCATCGAACAGGGCTATGCCTACGAGATCCATGAATCCCCCCTCTGAGCTTTCCGGTGGTCTCCCGCGATACGGATGTCTCCCTCGGCTCCCCCCCCCTACCCCTCTACTGCCTACTCCCTCCTACTTCCTGCCTCCTCCGGCTCATCGCTGTTTCAGAATCGTCGGGTTGGAAACCATGGAGGAGGCGACTTCCCAGTCGATCAGGTTGTTGAGCCACAGCTCCCGGACCGAGGTATCGAGATCGATCATCTCGGCGGAGTTCTGCAACTGGTAGGTGAGTTGATCCCACTTGCGGGCACGGAGACAGGTGGCCACCGGGGGGGTGTTGAGGAGGAATTCGACGGCGGGAACGACTCCCTTGCCATCACGACGGGGGAGGAGTTGCTGGCAGAGGATTGCGCGCAGGGAGCGGAGGAGCTGGTTGTATCCCTCCCCCTCCAGCGCCGGCGGAAAACGCGTGAGGAGCGTATCGAAGGCGGCCGGGATCGATTCGGCGGTGACCCCCGCAAAGACCGTGATGCGGGAACGCGCCGCCCGCAGGAGGGAGATCATCGTCTCCGGATCGGGGATATCCCCCACCACGAGGACGTCGGGATCCTGGCGCAGGGCGTTGCGCGCCGCCTCTGCGAACGACGCGACATCGGTGCCCACTTCCATCTGCTTGATCACGCTCTGCCTGGAGGGGATCACCTGCTCGAGGGGATCCTCCACCGACAGGAGGATCGCCCGGCGCGTGCGGTTGATCTCCTCGATGAGGCCCGTCAGGGTCGTACTCTTCCCCGAGCGAACGGGGCCACAGACGAGCACCAGTCCTCCCTGGAGCATGGCGAGTCGGGCCAGTGCCTTGGGAAGATGAAGCGCCTCGAGGGTGGGCACCTCCCTGGGAAGGACCCGGAAGACCGCCTCCACCCCCCCCCGTTGGCGATGGACGTTCGCCCGGAATCTCCCGAGCCCCGAGACCTCGAAGGAAAAATCGAGCACCTGTTCCGTGTCGAAGCGCCGGCGCTCCTTCTCGTCGAGCAACCCCACGACGAAGTGCTCGATATCCTCTTCGTCGAAGCGAGCCGTCTTCATCGGCACGATCTCCCCGCGGCATCGGACGAGGACGGGGTGGCCGCGGGTCAGATGGACGTCGGATGCTCCCATCTCGACCGCAGACTTGAGAAAACGGGAGAAATCGTAATACTGGGCAAACGCCGCGGCGAGTTTCGTCCCCTTGATCTGTTCGGTGAAGGTGACACCGATCCGGAAGCGATCCTCTCCTGGGGCTTCCGTGACCCGCACCACCCGTGTCCGCACGAGGCTCGGTTTCGGATGTTTGGGGAAATGGACGAGGAGTTCGAGCACCTGCTGGAGCGGGAAGGGGATCGGGCTCGAAAAGAGGAGACCGGTGGCGCTGACATCGATGGTGTAGAAGCCCTTCCGGGCGTCCTCCTCCTCGATCCTGGGCCAGTGGATATCGAGTTTGAGCCGGGAGGGGAGCCGATGTCCCCGGCGTCGATCGGTGATCCCGCGCCCCGACGTTTCGGCACGGAGTTCCTCCATCGGTTCCCCTCCGACCGGTATCGGTCGTTCGGCTCTCTCCGGCTCCACGGCCGGATTGCCTCCGAGCCGTTCACTCATCCGAAGAATCGCATCCGAGATCGCTCGATTCATCTTGTCCGACATGATTTCCCTTTCGATCGCTGGTTCCTCTTCTCCTCCCCTCCTTTCCGATATCGGCAGGAGAGGAGGGGGACTTGATGCCTCCCGTTCCGTATGCGCCTCCTTTCCCACCGCTGCCGGGGTGAAGATGCGGATCGTCTCCTCGATCCCTCGCGCCCTCATCCGGGGAAACGGAGCGTCGAGAGGCGCCAGAGGTCGGGATGCCGCAGGAACGCATCGCCGAGGAGGAGGAGGAAGAGAACCACGATCCACCAGAGTCGCCCCTCCCCCCTTCGGGAAGCGTCGGGATCGAGAGAGAGATCCCTGCCGGAGGGACGAAGCGCAGCACGTACGAAGCCAAAGAGCGTGACGAGGAAGGAGAACGCGCTCACCCCAAGGAGGGGAAAGAACCAGGGGGGACGGTAGAAGAGTTCGATCCGGTGAGACCCGGGCGGCACGATGATCCCCCAGAAGAGATAGTTCGCCCGGTACACCGGCACCTCCCGCCCATCGAGGCGCGCGCGCCACCCCCGATGATAGACGCTGTGGACGAGGAGGAAGGCACTGCGATCGATCGAAATGGAGAGAAGATGCCGGGAAGGCTTGGAGCGTTCGATCCGGAGCCGACCGCGGAGCGGCGGGGTCGCGGGCAAGTCCTCCCCCTCCCCCTCCACGTAGACCCGACGGTTCACGTCCCGCTCCCTCGCCGTCTGCTCGAAGATCTCCTCCCGGTCCGCCACGAAGGAGAGATGCGCCGCCAGGGAAAAGCGCGTCGCAGGTGCCGGAACTTCGGAGACGAGCGTGCGGCCCGTGTCGAGGACCACGGGGAGACCGACTTCGGTAGGAGAGAGGACATACTTCACGCCGAGATGCCGCAGCCAGTTGACCGTGAGGGCGGAAAGAACCCGATCGTAACGGGCCAGCCGCAGCGGCGTGGCGCAGTTGGCCGTGGGGATGCCGAAGAGGAGCGGGGTCTCGTGGGGCAGCCCCTCGATCGCGTAGCGGAAGGAGGCGGTCCCCCCCCTCCATCCACCATGGCTGTAGGGGAGGTGATCGAAGCGGGAGTAGATCCGTCCCCCCCCCAGATGCTCCCGCAGGAAATCGACCGTCTCGAAGGGGCCGAAGATCGCCGGATCCGCAACCGGGTTCTCCCCCCGCCCCAAACTGGCAAGATCGCCAAAGGAGAGGAGCGCCAGCCCGATCCAGAGGATTCCCCGAAGGGAGCGCTCCCTGGCACGACGAAGCCCCCATGCCCCAGCGGCCAGGAGGAGGAGGAGGGAGAGCCGCAGGAGGAGATCGGCGCGAAGAACCGGCAAGAGCCGCACGAGGCGGGGGGCCGCACGCCCCCCGAGAAACGCCTCTCCGAAGGTCAGAAGGGCGCCCCCCAGCGCAAGCGCCCCCCATCCGGCGATCCCCACCCCGACTCCGAGACGAAAACGAGCCGGGGAGAGGTCCCCGATCGCATCGACCCCGGCGGCCACGCACCACGCCAGGGAGATCGTCATCGGAAAGAGGAAACGCACCGGCACCCGCGTCTGATTGAGGATCGGAATGTGGGGCACGATCTCCGAGAATGGACCGGCCCTCCCCAGCATGAAGAGAAATCCGAAGGCGAGCACCGCCAGATGTGCCCGTCCCCGTCGATCCATCCGGGCCAGGAACGCCAACGGGACGAAGAGCCACACCGCAAGCCCCGGATAGACCGTCATCTCCTTCTCGCTCACCCCCAGCCACCACGTGTTGTCGAAGAAACGACCATGATGAAGCGGACTGGCCAGCCGCACGAAGAGATCGGGGGTGAGCGATTCGATGAAGGCCTGGCGCGTGTCGAGTGCCCCATGCCGGACGGAATCCGCCAGGAGATCGAAGAGTCCTGCAAGGACGACGCTCCCCATGCAAAGCGCCAGAAGGATCGGAAAGAACGCGGAGAACGCGGTCCTGAGTGCCTCTCCACTCCGCCGATCGAGGAGATCGTCGATCACGAGCAGACCCGCATAGAGGGAAAACCCCATGAAGGCCAGCACCGCGAATTGTTGATGCCCCACCGAAAGGATCGCGCCGAGCACGAGCGCCATCAGGAGGAGATCCGCTCCCCGTCTCTCCCGCCGGTACCGGTCGAAGGCGAAGAAGAGCCAGGGCAGCCAGCAGGCCCCCTGAAAGAACATGACGTGGACGAGATGAAAGACGAGATGCGGGGCAAAGATGTAAGAGATCGCACCGATCGCCGCCGCAGGCGCCGATCGCGTCGTGGAGAGCCAACGATACGCGCCGAGCATCCCCCAGACCGCATGGAGGACGATCGTGAGATTCATCGCCACCCACGGCGGCAAAGAGGTGAGGAAGAGGAGGTTCCCGAAATAGAGCGGACCGACCTGCCCCTCCTGAAAGACGGGGTACCCGCCGCACACCTCCGGAGACCAGAGGGGCAGGACCCCCTGCCGCACCATCCGGAAGAACGATGCCCGGATCGGGATGTTCATTCCGATCAGATCGAAGTGGAAGAGGGCACCCGACAGGGTCGCCGCCTCGCGGAAGAAGAAGAGGACGAGGAGGACGAGACCGACGGCGATCCAGGCTCCGCGCCGCCGCATCAAACCTCCAGCCGCTCGAAGGCACGAATGCCGAGCGACATCGGCACGAGGAAGGCCACCGCACTCAGGAAGACCGAAGCGCTCACGATCAGGGTCATCACGAGCATGAAACGCGCTTCTCCCACCTGCCGATCCACGAAGTAGAGATGACAGAGGTAGCCCTCCGGCCCAACGAGGAGGAGCGTGAAGAGGACGCTGACGATCATCGTGAGGGACCCCCCCAGCCCCGCAGCGATCTGCGACGGATCCCCCCCCTTCACCTCCGGCAGGAGCGCACCAAAACCCACCGCAATCCCCGAGAGCCCGAAGGCGGCCAGGAACACGGTGAAGAGGTGGAGCACGAAGAGGAGGGGGACGGTCTCCAGGCGCCAGTCGGAAAGGAGGATCAGGGGGACCCCGAAGGCGAGACACGCCAGAGCGGAGAGAAAGGTCTTCTCCCACAGGATCACCGGCCGGGGAACAGGCATGAGGGAAAGCACCCAGAGCGCCCGCCCCTCGAGGCTGAGGAGGGGGTAGACGAAACGGGTCGTGAAGGTGGCCATCACGAAGCAGACCGCGATCACGTTGAGGAAGGAGACGAGGTTCTTGTAGAAGATCTGTTCGAGATAGAGCGTGAAACGGGAGAGGTTGGAGAAGTAGAGGAAGAGGAGTCCGAGGAAGACGAGCATCTGACTCCAGACCGCTGGGGTACGCAGGAAAGTCTTCACGTCCTTTCGCAGGAGTTCCCGCCCCGCTGCCCCCAGCAGGCGTCCGATCCCCCGATCGAGGAAGTGGAGGAGAAGGGGAGGGGTCGTGCTCCTTCGCCGGGGGCCTCGCCTGCGCCAGCCGCTTTGCACCCGGTCGAAGGTACGCAGCAGGGTGGCCCCCGCAAAGAGGGTATTGGCCAGAAAGAGGAAAAGCGCCACGAGGAGGAGGAGGGGGAGCCAGGAGAGCGCACCGGCCGTATCTCCCCTCGCTGCAGCAGCCAGCGCAAAGGTCATCCAGGCTCCCGGTTGTGCCGGATGCCGGCTGAACGCCAGCGGCGCGAGGAAACGCTCGAACCCCTCGTCGAGGGTCATCTCCCGTCGCAGTTCCAATACGAAGGGGAGGAGCGCCGCCACCACCGCAATCAGGAGCACGCCCCCCAGCAGCCCCAAGACCCGACGGTCTGTCGGTAGAAAACGCATCACGACCTGGCAGATCGCACTCCCCACCCCCGCAGGAATCGCCGTGAAGGGCAACACGAGCAGCCCGAAGAGGAGATAGAAGCCTGCCGGACACCGAAAGACGAGTCCATAGGCCACGATCAACGGCGTCGATACGAGGAGGAACCCCCATGAACTGAAGAAGACCGTCTCGAGGAACTTGTAGATGAAGAGATCCCGCGCACAGATCGGCTTCGAGAGGAGGAAGGCGACCTCCCGCGACCGGAAGAGCATGGTATAGGTCAGGATTCCGTTGGAGATCACGAGCATCACGAAGAGCGTGAGGAAAAAGAGGGAGAAGAGGTACTCGTTCACCTGCTCCGAGACCGAGCGGAACTTCGAGATGAAGAAGAAGAGTTCCCGGAACGCGAAGAAGAGGAGCAACCAGAAGATCGTCATCGAGCAGAGGTAGGAGATGTAGCGGTAACGTGCCCGCCCCATCCTACGCAGGACGTTGCGCAGCGCAATCGCCCGTGTCTCAAGAAGCAACTTCACCATACGCCGGCTGTGCCTCCTCGGTCAGTTTGAGAAAGACCTCTTCGAGGTTCCCGTCATGGCCGACCCGGGCCTTCAGCTCCCGAGCGGTGCCGAGCGCGATCAGCGCTCCCCGGAAGACGATCCCGATCCGCTCCGCGAGTTCCTCGGCGATCGCCAGGGTGTGGGTGGACATGAAGATCGTCGTACCCGCCGCACTCCGCTCTTTGAGCAGGTCCTTCACGATCCGGATGCTCCGGGGATCGAGGCCGACCATCGGTTCATCGATGACGAGGAGCCGGGGATCGGGAAGGAGGCTCGCGGCGAATACGGTCCGCTGCCGCATCCCATGGGAAAAGCCCTCGGTGAGGTCGTCCACGAAGTCGCCCAGCTCGAAGCGTTCGACCAGCGCCGCGATCGCTGGTTCGTAACGTTCCGGGGGGAGCCGGTACATCCGGGCCACGAACCGGAGGAACTCCCGGCCGGTCAACTTCTCGTAGAGGTAAGGGACGTCGGGGACGTAGCCGATCATCGCTTTGGCGCGAAGCGGCTCGGTCACGACGTCATGGCCGCCGATCACGATCCGCCCGCTCGTGGGACGCAGCAGCCCCGTGATCATCTTGATCGTCGTGGTCTTCCCCGCGCCGTTGGGACCGAGGAAGGCAAAGAGTTCTCCCGCCTCGAGCCGGAGGTTCAAGCCGCGGAGGGCACATTTCTCTCCGTACCACTTCGTGACGTCTTGTAGATCGAGCATCGGTCTCCTTGCGTGGGTGCGGATCATCGGGGCCTCTTCGGGCGCGGCGTATATCATTCTCCTCCGGGATGAAGCAAACCGGGAGAGAATGTCCGGATTCTCCGGCACGCTTCTTCGAGGACATCGTCCTCCTTCGCGAAGCAGAAGCGCAGGAGGTGTTCGCCGGTCTCTCCGCGGAAGAAGGCGGTGCCCGGCACGGAAGCCACGCCCGTGCGTTCGAGGAGGGCCATGGCTGCGGGGAGCGCCTCGCGGAAGCCGAGGTTGCGGACATCGGCGAGGATGTAGTAGGCCCCCTCCGGGACGATCGGCGTCATCCCTGCCGCATCGAGCGCTTCGCACGTCATGTCACGCTTCCTCTGGTAGGCGAGACGCATCTCCTCGTAGGCCTCGTCGGGCGCGGCGAAACCGGCGGCCACCCCGTGCTGGAGCGGTGTTGGCGCGCAGACGTAGTAGAGGTCGTTGACGAGCGTGATCGCGCGGGTCATCTCGGGGGGGGCCACCGTGTAGCCGATCCGCCACCCCGTGATGCTGAAGGTCTTGGAGAGCCCCATGATCGAGACGGTGCGCGACCCGAGTCCCCCCACCGTGGCGGGGGAAATGTGGCGGCGGCCGTCGTAACGGAAGTACTCGTAGACCTCGTCGGTGAGGACGAGGAGGTCCTTCTCGTGCGCGATCCGGGCGATCCGCTCGAGTTCTTCGGCAGTGAGCATCCGGCCGCTCGGGTTGGAGGGGGTGCAGACCACGATCGCCCGCGTGTTCGGCCGGATCGCCGCGCGCAACGCCGCCTCACGGACCTCGAAGTGTGGCGGGGCCAGTTCGAGGAAGTGGGGCTCGAAGCCCGCCACGATGAGCGTATTGAGATGGTAGCCGTAGTAGGGCTCGAAGAGGAGGACCCCATCGCCCGGCTCGAGGAGCGCGGTGATCGCTGCGGTGAAGGCACCGGTCGTCCCCACCGTGACGCAGATCTCCCGTTCGGGATCCGCTTCGATGCCGTTGTGGCGCGCCAGCTTCCTGGCGATCGCCTCCCGCAACTCGGCCACTCCTTCGGGAAGGGAATAGGTGCTCTTGCGCGCCCGGATCGCCTCGATCGCACCGTCCCGCACGAGGGGAGGCGTGGGGAGATCGCAGATCCCCTGACCGAGATTGATCCCCCCTACCCGTTCGCACTCGCGGGTCATCCGGCGGATGTCCGACTGGACGAGGCCTTCGAGGCGCGAAGAGAGAAATTTCGGCATCTCCGACTCCTTCCTGTGATTCCGCGCCGACTCACGGCTGCGTGTAATCGATGATATCCCGCTTCTCGAGGGTGTATTTCGTGCGGACGCCGTCCCGCACGATCTCGAAGCGGACGAGGGGGCGCACGCCGTCGGCTTCGAACCAGAAGTATCCCTCGAAGCCCTCCGCAACGACGCTCACGGGGAGCGCGGTGAAGCTTCCGGCCGGCACCTGCACCCTTTCCGGCTTGCCGGCCGAGATGCGTGCCGGAACGATCGTGGGGGGGGGCGTCGGCTTGCCTCGTTCATTGAGGAGGAGTTTCACCTCGGCGCGGAAGCCGGGGGCCAGGGGGAGGGCCCGCAGCGCCACCGGCAGACCATCGGAGAACCAGACCCCTTCGAGCGAGGCGATCGGATGCTGGAAGCGCCCCTCCCAATAGGAATCGATCTCCAGGGTTCGCGTGTTTCCCCGGATCGTCTTGTAGATCACCCCACAGGTGTCGTGGAAGGCATACTGCCATTTGACGGGCGCCATCGTGTGGCGATCGAAGAGGACCTCGAGAAAGGCGGCGTAGGTGGCGAATTTCCGGGGAAACTCGTAGAGGGCGTGGAACTCCATCGAATGGAACGCCTCGCCGGAGGGGGTGTGACCGGTGTGTTCGAGGTCCTGGGGTTTCACGAGGTGGACGGCATCGGTCCATTCCGCCTCGAGGAGGTGCGTCACCCGTCCCTTCTCCCCCCCTGCGTCGATCTCGAAGATCGAGCGCTCCACGCGGGGGTTCTTCCAGTAGGCGTCGAAGGCCCACGTCGTATCGAGGGGGAGGGCTGCGCGGTGGCGGTAAGGGATCGCATCCCCGGCGTTGCCCCAACCTCCCCAGAGGAAGAGGAGGATCCCCGAGAGGATGAGGCCGGTGCCAATTTTCTGCTTCTCCTGGATCATGACGTTTCCTTGCCCGCAACGGGCTCTTCGAGGGGAAAGGGGATCGGTGCCGATCGTCTCCCGATCGCTACGGCCGGGTGAAGGTCAGGATCGGCGTTTCGTTCCACCGTTTCGCAAGGGCGAGGGCGTTTTCGCGCCCTTCGATCAGGGCGAAGCGCCAGACCGCGCTCTTGCGCGGGGAGAGCGTCTCGTCCCGGAAGCGGAGATCCGCTCCCGGCTGCCCAACGATCGCAGCGACGTGGACCCGGCGTGTGTCCTTCACGAGGAATCGGTCGGGTGCGATCTCGATCAGGCCGTTGGCGAGCGGGAGGCTGGTCTCCTCGAAGCCGAAGGCGGAGCGGGGATAGGAGACGATCTCGTCGAGGAGCGCCGGGGTATAGGAGATCGTATCGACGGTGAAGGGGAAGGCGACCGAGACGGTCCGCTTCACCCCCGCACCGAAGGCGATCGTGACGACATCGTAGGTGAGATCCCCGGAGACCCTGCACCACGACACCTTTGTCCTTCGTCCCGGCGCGGTGACCTGGAGGGGGATGGGAGACTCGGCGCGGGGGAGACAGGAAGGGGGATCCTGCGGCGGCGTGACCGCTCCCGTCGCGGTATCGATCGAAGCGGCGGAAAGGTCGAGGGCGGCGAGGAGATCGTCGATCACCCCCTGTGCGGTCCGTTTTGCCGCTTCACTGTGGGAACGGCCATATTCGACCTCGATGCGGATCGGGTTCCACCCCGTGGCGTCGCTCACCTCGCCGAAGAGCTGATCCCGCCAGGCGTTCTCGAGCCGGCCGGCAAAGGGGGTAGGATCGATCCCTGCCTCTGCCGCGTATGCCAGGAGCGTTTCGGCGGCCAGGAGGGTATGCCGGGCCAGCATGTTGCCCGTACGGATCTCGTTGTCTGCCTCCCACCACACGAAGACGCCTCGTCCCCCCATCCACCGGAAGACGTTGTTCGTATCCTCCGGCTGCCACGTCCCATCGAGGGGGGGGGGGAGGGGGGCGGGGAGCACGCCCAAGTCGCGCACCGCATCGACGTAGTGCGAGATCGTCGAGATCTCGTAGCCCGCGGCCTCGAGGTCGGACAGTTCCTGCTCGTATTCGGCCACGGCCTCGGGCCGCTCCCGGAAGAGGGGTCCGAGATAGGGATCGGCGCCGTTGGTGGCCAGGAGTTCCCCATCCCCCATGTAGGTCCAGACGACCTCGAGGGGACCGCTTGGGGTCTGAGCCTCGAAGCCCTGCCCCCCGATCAGGACATCGACACCCCGGTACGTGAAGAGCGGTCCAGCCGGTTGGCCGGGATGGAGGTGGCGGAAGAGATTTTTTGGCAGAATCCCGATCGAATAGCCTTGATCCCGCATGACGGCGAGCATCCCCTCCCCGAACTGTCCCTCCTGGGTGAAGACCACGCCCGAGAGGGGGAGCCCTGCCTCTTCGAAGACTTCCTTCGTCATCCCGATCGAAACCTCGATGTCTTTCCTCGGAAAGGCGAGGAAGAGCTGGTCCGAGTAGTGGAAACTGACGAGATCGATCTGGCCGTTCTCCGTGAGACGAACGAGTTTCTCCAGCACGCCGGGGTGACGATCGCGGATCACCTCGATCATATAGCCCTGGAGTTCGAAATCTGCCCCCCATCCAGGGTGTGCGAGGAAGAGATCGAGAAGGGGCTCGAAGCTCTCCGTAATGACGCGATCTTCGTTTCGTTCTCCCGCGCCTGCCACGTACTGGAGGTTGAAGTGATAGAGCGCCAGGGCGAAGCGGTGGGGTGCCGCATGAAGCGGAACCGCCGGAACCATGACGAGCAGAAAGAGACCCGCGATCCAATCCTTCATCACGTCTCCTCGATCCCCTTGCGTGCCGCTGCATCCTCGGGGGGAGGCCCATCCTCCTGCGCCTCCCAGCGATCGAGGAAGGGCTCCGGTTCGAGTCCCAGGGCATCGGCGACGCGGTTGATGTAGTTGAAGTAAGCGGCGACCTGCGCGGCGTCATGGATCGCGCGGTCGTCGAAACCGACCCTTCGCAACGCCGCAACGTCGCTTCGGGTCATTCCTGCCGGTGTTCGGGTGAGTTTCTCCGCGAAGTGGCAGAGTTCCCGGTCGGCTTCCGGGAGGGGAGCGCTGCGCCAGTCGGTGGCGATCGCGCGAACGAAGCGTTCCTTCTCCGCTTCCCCTCGAATCCCGAATCCAGCTTCGACCTCGGCCCGGAGGTCTTCGGCGTGTGCCCGGATTCAGTAGACGCAGTGGTTCGCCGCCGAGACGACCACGGCGATCATCTCCCGCTGCGCCCGGCTGAGGGGGGAGCGTCCCCGCATGAGCACTCCGTAGAAATCGAGCGATGCCTTCAGGATGCGGGGGTTGGGGCTCATGATCCGCACGATCCCCCAGACCCGACCGGCCCGCTTCACCGCTTCGTCGTACTGACGTTTCAGGAATCCGACCGCACGCTCGGGAGCGATCGTTTCGATCCAACTCATCGAAGCCTCCTCTCGTTCGACGCAAGGCAAGAGGATCTGCGCCCCATTATCCCCCGCTGGGCGCTTCGATGCAACCCCAACGGAATTCGTGTCGTTCCGTAATGGAATTCGTGTCGTTCCGTCGGGGAGGATTCGAAGGGGGGAGGAGAGAGGGAACTTCGATGCGATCGGAAGTACCGGGTAAAGGGAGCCAGGCACGTCAGGTCGGATCAGGAGGGCGTCGCCAAGAGGGAGGGATGACATCCCGATTCTGGGAAGAGAAGCCCCTTCGCAGTGTTTCCGGGGAGCCGGAAAGGGACTGCGATTCTCAGCGGTGAATTCCGTGGAAGGCTACTTGCGCTGGCGGCGCCGGATCAAGCCGACGGTCCCGAGGAGGCCGCTGCCGAAGAGGAGGAGGGTTCCCGGCTCCGGCAAGGGGGTCACCGAGCCGGAATAGGTCGTGTTCTTGCTTTGACCCGGTGTAGCGATGATCTCCGCCATCGAGGGGGTGCCGGCGAACTGGAGGGAGACGGTGATGTCGCCCCCGGGAATGCCCGGCGCCACGAAGGATGCCAACGCCGCCGATCCGAAGGTGGTATCGATCTCGATGTCCGTCAGACCGAGCGCGATCTCATCGCTGATGCCCACCGTCGAACTCCCGAGCTTGAGCAGGCCGGGCGACAGATCCGCGCGCAGGATGATCCCGTCGTCCGCGGTGCCCAACACGCCATCGAGGCCGGCAGCCCCTGCTTTGTACAGCACGAAGCCGTCGGGCGCCAGCGTCGGCAGGAGGGTATAGGTATCGGCGCTCAGTTGGCTTCCCACCGTCAACTGTGCGATCTCAACGCTCGCACCGATCACCGGATCGGATGCGCCCGAGCCGAGGTTGAGGACGAATCCGAACCCGAAGGTGATCGTGGTCGTTCCGCCCGTATTTTCCGCTGTCACCGCCCCGCCGAAGTTCACCGAATCGGCCAGGGCGAGGCCGGGCAGGAACAGCACGGCACATGCCATCGCGAGAATCGTCGATCGTTTCATCTTCTGACTCCTTCCCTTCCCTGAGAGGGGGAATTCTATCTCAAAATATGCGTCAGATCGAAAGAACCCCGAAACAAGGCAGATCGAAAAATCCGAACCGGATCCATGCCGATTTTTCGGCTACTGCTCTGAATGTTCTCGAGATCTGCAACCGCGAGGAGAATCCAGTATACAGCATCAAATTTCATTCTATCAGAATCGAATGGAAAGTGCAAGTCTTTTTTTTCGGCAGGCCAGAGCAATCGCATTGCAATCTCCATGATTCGCGGAATCCGCATGGCATCGGAGCATCTGGTGCGAAAGGGCTGCAACGCACCTACATTTCATGCGATTGCTCTGGGGGAGAGGGCAAAATTTCTTTACGTCCGGTATCCTTCTGTGCTAGGATGAGAGCGGTTCCACCGGAAATCCCGGGATGTCACCGGGTCACCGGTCATCTTTGCGTCGTCGTGGGAGACGAGCCGGCCGGCGTTCCTCGCTGGGCCGTGGCCCGGAGAGGGGAGACGCGGAGTCGAGGAGGTCGTCGATGGAACGGAGAATCGAGGGGCTGAGTGCGGCGGTGCTCGCGGGGGGGGCCAGTTCCCGGATGGGACGCAACAAGGCGCTCCTGACGGTGACGGAAAGGGGGAGGGAGGAAACGATCATCGCCCGGACCTGCCGGCTCCTCTCCCGGCGATTCGCGGAGGTTCAGATCATCGGTGGGGCGTTTGCGCCGCTTCCGCCGGGAGCGACCCGCCTCGTCCCCGACCGTCTCCCCGGCAAGGGACCGCTGGGAGGGCTCTATACGGCTCTTTGCACGACGCGAGCCGATGGGGTCTTTCTCGCGGCGTGTGACATGCCCTTCATCTCGGTGGGGGTGATCGACGCCCTCCTCGAGTACCGGGAGGTTGCGGCCGCGGAGGGGAAGGATGCGGTCGTGGCGCGCATCGGAGGGCGGTGGCAGCCCCTCCTTGCCCTCTACTTCCGGAGTTCTCTCCCCTCCCTCGAGGCGCTCCTCTCCGAAGGGAAACTCCGTTTCTCCGACTTTCTCGACCGTATCACGCTCCATTCCGTGGCGGAGGCGGCGCTCTGCCCCAGCCGGATCGACCTTCGCGCCTTCTTCAACCTCAACACGCCCCACGATCTCGAAATCGCCCAACGGCTCGCCCAGGATGCCCTGGGCCGGGAAACGAGATGATCGCCGAGAGATGAACAGGGAAGCCTACCGCGTCTTGTGCCAGAGCCTCAAAGGGAAGAAGGTTCTCGGCAAGTACATCATCGAAGAGGGGATCGGCTTCGGAAGCTACGGCGTGGTGATGTCGTGCAAGGAGATCCTCGGCGGCCGGACGCTCGCGATCAAGATGCTTTCCGTGGAGGACAGCCCCTATCTCGACGAGGCCAACTTCATCAACGAGATCAATCAGATGGCCAAGCTCTACCGCTGTCCGAACATCCTCCAGTTCATCCTGGCCGAGCGGCATGGCGATACCTTCTACATCGTGACGGAGTATGCGGAGGGGGGAAACCTGCGGGAACGCCTCCGGGAGAAGAAGCAGCTTCCCCTCCCCGAGGCGCTCGACATCACGGAACAGATCCTCAAGGGACTCAAAGCGGCCCACGACCAGCGGATCATGCACCGCGACATCAAGCCGGAGAACATCCTGATCTCGGGCGACCTGATGAAGATCAGCGACTTCGGGGTGGCCAAGGCCGTGGAATCGACCGCAGCGAGCATGTTGACCCATATCGGGACGCCCGCCTACATGGCGCCCGAGCAGTTCGGGGGGAAAGGGTACGGCTTCAACGCGGACCTCTACTCCGTGGGGATCATCCTCTACGAGATGCTCACCGGCGAGAAGCCGAAGGCGACCTTCCGGGAGCGGATGCGGGGCGAGAGCCTCGACATCCCATCGCATTATCCCAAGGCACTACGGACTTTCCTCCTCAAGAGCACCCGTTTCGATCCGAAGAAGCGCTATCAGAACGCCGACGAGATGCTCGCCGCGCTCCTCGAGGTGAAGGAGGCCCTCGGACTCCAGCCGGTGCCGGCGACCTCCTTCGACCGTTCCTTCGTCTCCTTCGAGGAGGCGAAGACGAACGTGACCGGGGGGATTCGTCTCTCCCTTGCGCTCCTCTTTTCCCGGAAATTCCCTCGCTTCCATCATCACCTCGTCACCTGGATCGACCGCGGGACGCTGGCGTGGGAGGAATTCCGTCGCAAGGGGGCAAGGCGCGCGACAGGGACCCTGCCAGGGGTCGTGCGGCCCACCCGATTCTGGATCACCACCCTTGGGGTCGCGCTGATCGTCGTGATCGGGGGGGTGGCCCTCTTCCATCACTTCAGCGCCGCACCGATCGATGAGTTTCCGGAGGATCCGGATGTGTGGGATTTCCCGAAGCAGCGCATCCGTGTGGGCAATGAAGCGAACATCGAAGTCCAGAGCCTGCCGCTGCGTTCCCCCCCTTCGGAGGCGCGTCCCGGGGATGCCGCATCGAGCGAGAAACTCGAAACGATCTTCGAAGAGACCGAGGGGGAGGAGATGCCTCTCGAACCCCTTCTCGAAGGCGGAGAGCATGGCGAGCAGGACGCCCGAACCCAAACACCCAAAGCAGCCTTCGTGACCGTGGCGATCTCCTCCACTCCCCAGAACTCGGAGATCTACATCAACCACCGACGCACGAAACACCGGACCCCGGACCATATCCGCCTCGAGGCGGGGAAACGCTATACGATCACGGTTCGCAAGGAGGGATACGTCGAGGAGACGAAGGAGATCCTCGTTCGCTCCCCCAAGGACAAGACGACCTTCCACTTCATCCTGATCCCCCGTACCTACAGCGGGAGACGATAGCCTGCCGAAGGTCGTCGAAGCTCGCGGGAGACGAGCGTCGATCCGAGGTGTGAAGCGTAGGAGACGAGCGAATGTTTTCGGAACTCTTGAGAGAGATCATCGAGGGGACGCTGGCCACTTCGGTCGTGACGGAGGAACGGATCGAACTCGTCGTGCGGGAACTGGCCAACCGATACGGCATCGATTCAGAGATCGTGGCCTCCGCCCTCGAGGAGGCCCGCACACGGATTCGGGACGAGCGGGAGCGCTGGCAAGGGAAAGCCGCGTTGCTCCCCCAGCTCTTCTCGGCCTTGCGTCCGAAGCCTCCGGGGGATGAGATCGAGGAACTCACCCGGAGCGTGGCGGAACTCTCCGGACGGTTGCAGGAGATCCAATCCCGCATGACCACACCCCTCGCCGGGGGGGGGGAAAGGGTGAAACCCGTGGGGAGCCCCCGCCCTGAAGAGGAGATGCCCGACCCGCAAAGGGCACGACAGATGGCCAAGGCGCTCGTCATGGAAGCGATGCAGGAGGCCGCGCGGGAAGCGGCCACCGAAGCGAAACGGAGCCTTGCGTCGCAGGGAACCCCTCCCGCCATGGGGGAGGAATCCAGCCTCTCCGACCCACCTGCCGCAACCGCGGATCCCCCGAAGAAGACGAAGACGAGGAAGAACACCCGAAAGGGGAAGACGAAAGGGAGGAAGAAGGACAGTAGCGCCGCTTCCCGGACCACCCAGCGTACCGCCGCCAAGGGGAATGGTGACAGCCCCGCCCCTCCCCCCGCCAAGCAGCCCTAGCATCCCAGGATCGATGGAGGAAAGAAGACCTTGGACTTGATCGATCTCACCCGACTGCCGAAGACGATCCGGAACCTGCAACGTTTCCGCCAGATCCTCGGCGTCATCGCCCGGTATGGCTTCGAGGACATCGTCTCCCGTCTCGATCTCGACTCCCATTTCGCATGGGCCAGGCGAAAACTGCGCCGCAAGGTGCTCGATCGGGATCCGGAGACCCTGACCTTGGGGTATACCACGGAACAACGGATCCGGCTGGCCTTCGAGGAGTTGGGGCCCACCTTCATCAAGCTCGGACAGATCCTGGCCACCCGTCCCGATCTCATTCCGATGAGTCTCGTGATGGAGCTGCGCAAGCTCCAGGACGATGTTCCCCCCTTCCCTTCGGAAGCCGCAATCGCGGCGGTGGAACGTGAGCTGGGGGGCCGCATCGGGGAACTCTACGCCGAATTCGAGGCGAAACCCCTCGCGGCAGCCTCGATCGGGCAGGTTCATGTGGCCCGGATGCATTCCGGGGAGAAGGTCGTCGTCAAGGTGCAGCGTCCCAACCTCGAAACGATCATCGCCAACGATCTCGACATCCTGCGGGTGCTCGCCCGGATGATCGAGACGCGGATCCCCGAGAGCCGCCAGTACGATCCGGTGGGCATCGTCGAGGAGTTCGCCCGTTCGATCCGAAAGGAGATCGATTTTCGCCGGGAACTCCACAACATCGAACGGTTCGCGAAGAATTTCGAGGGGAAGGCGTTCGTCTACACACCGAAAGCGTTTCGTTCCCACTCTTCGGCGCACGTGCTCACGATGGAGTTCATCGAGGGGATTCCCGCCTACGACTTCGAGGCGATGGACCGGGCCGGCCTGGACCGCAAGCTCCTGGCAGAGCGGGGAACCCAGGCGATCTTGCAGCAGATCTTCGTGGATGGTTTCTTCCATGCCGATCCCCATCCGGGCAACATCTTTGCGCTTCCGGGCAACGTCGTCTGTTTCATCGATTACGGCATGATGGGGACCGTCGATGACGAACGGGTCGATGAACTCCTCGTCTTTCTCGTCTCGATCCTCACGAACGACCTCGACAAGATGGTCAACCTCTTCTACCGGCTCGAACTCATCAATGAGGATGTGAATGTCCGGGCGATGAAGGGGGAGATCAAGGACATCATCACGCGCTACTACAACCAGCCGCTCAAGGATATCGACATCGCGGTCTTCATCCAGGAGATTTTCGAGGTGATCCAGCGCTACCACGTGATCATCCCCTCCGATCTCCTTCTGATGTCGAAGGCGATCGCCACGATCGAGGGGATCGCGCAGGAACTCTACCCCGACTACGACCCGATCACGCAGATGCGCGATTTTCTCCTCAAGATCTACATTCGACGGCTGGCCGATCCGCAATATCTGGCACGGGGGATGTCTCGGAACATCGAGGAGGTCCTCTACCTCCTCAAGCGCCTCCCCAAGGATCTGGGGAGCATCATCGGAAAGCTGCGCAAGGGGGAGCTGACGCTCACGATTCGGGAAGAGGCCTGGGCGCAACGGGCTCTCCTCGAGAACCGGCGGACGAACCGGATCGTGGTGGCGATGTTGATCCTGGCGATCAACATCGGTGCACCGATCCTTCTCACCCGCCCCAGTGGTCCGGTTCTCTTCGGGCTGAAGCTCTCCGTGCTCGTCGGCGTGGTGGGGTTGACGCTCTCGATCCTCCTTACCGTCCTTCTCCTCCTTGCGGTCTGGCGCTCCGACCTCTTCTGACCGACGCGTCGTGGCGTGGTCATGAGGGAAGCAGGAGGGAACTCCTATGACACGTATCGTCAGGTTCGTAAAGGGCTGGTTCGGGCTACGAAGTCTCCACGAGAGCGTCGTGAGGATCGCGATCCTCCTTCTCCTGGAGGGGTGTGGGGGGGTCACACATACGCTCCATCCTGCCCTCTCCCCCCCTTCGACCGATCGGAATGAAGTCGCGAAGCTTCTCGAGAATCCCCTCTACAGTAATGCCGAAGCCGTGATCCTCGACGAGGAGATTCGCGTCGAGATCACGGAGGATGGCACCTTCCGGACGACGCGCAAGGTGGTGGAATATATCGGGAGGGCCAGGGAGGGGAGCTTCCCGATTCCCATACCCTACGCCCAGGAGCATCAACGCATCGTATCGTTCCAGGGGCAGACGGTCTCCCCGGAGGGGAAGACGATCCCGTGGGATCGCGACGCGGTGGTCGATCTTGCTCTCTTGAACGCGACGTACTATGAGGACAGCCGCGTGCGGACCTACTTCCTCTACGGCATCACGAATGGGGCGATCGTCCACTACCGCTACGAGATCGATTCCGACTCGCTCTTCTTCTGGGAGGGGTACGACTTTCGGGGGGAGGTTCCGAAGGTGCGGGCGAAATATGTCCTGAGGGTTCCCCCAGGGTTCTCCTTCCGGATCCGCAACGTGGGACACCCCCCTACCCCCTCGAAGCGGGAGATCTCCTGGAGGGGGAAGGACTGGATCGAGTATCGCTGGGAAGGACACGACATCCCCGCAAGGACGCTGGAGACGGGATCGGAGGTCGTGGCGTGGGTCACCGACCGGCTCGAGTTCGCCCCGCGCGAATTCTCCCTCTTCGGAACGACGGTGCGCCTCGATACGTGGGACGACATCGCCCGATGGTATCGGCAGATCGCCAAGGGGCGGGAACGGCTCTCCCCCGAGATGGCGGGGATCGTCGATCGGACGATCGCGGGGGCGAAGGACCGGAAGGAGAAGGTGCGCAGACTCTTCGATCTCGTGCGCCACAATGTCAATTACGTGGCGATCGAACTGGGAATCGGGGGGTTCCAGCCCCGGCCGGCGGCATGGACGTGGGAGAATCGCCATGGCGACTGCAAGGATCAGGCGACCCTCCTGATCGGAAGCCTCCACCATGCCGGAATCCCTGCCTATCCGGCGCTCGTGCGCAACCGACTGGCGGATGTGGAACGGATCGACGAAAATTTTCCCACGATCGCCTTCAATCACATGATCGTGGCGGTCCCCCCGGAAGCGTTCGATTCCGGAGAGGGGAAGGGAACGGGGGAATGGCTCTTCCTCGATTCGACCGACCCCCTGACGGATTTTGGCATCCTCCCCTGGTCCGATCAGGGGATTCGCGCGCTCGTCCTCCGGGAGGGCAACGCGCAACTCGTGGAGACGCCCCGAAGCGGGGTGATGGAGAACCGCCGCGAGATCACGGCCCGGTTGCGGCTCGCTTCGGACGGCCATTTCCGCTGTGATGGGGAAATTCATGCCTGGGGAGGGATGGCCGAATCCTTTCGGGAAGAACTCTGGATGCTCAACGAGGCGGGTCGGAAGGAATATCTGAGTTCGTGGTTCGCCCTGCGGGCACCCGGGACGCGGTTGGAGCGTTACCACTTCGAGGGGCTCGACCCACCCTCCGATCCCCTCGTGATCTCCTTCTCCCTGGAGAGTGAGGAGACGATCCCCGCCGTGGGGGATCTCTTCTTCCTCGATCCCTCCGCCATCCAACTCCTTCTGCCCGAGTTCTTCTACGACGAAACGTCGGAGTCTCCCTTCGAGGTGGTCTTCCCCTGGCACGAGACGCAGAAGATCGAGATCCTCCTTCCCCCCGATTTCCAGATCGATACGTTTCCTGCGCCGGTAGAGGTCATCACCCCCTTTGCGGAGTTCCGCCAGGGGATCACGAGGGGAGCGCAGATCATTCGTTTCACTCAGTCTTTTTCGATGAAGCAGATCGTCATCCCAGAAGACCTCCAGGCATCCCTTCGCGAGTTCGCCGTTGCCTTCGAGCGGGCACGCCGGGTGCTCTTCACATTGAAACGACACGCCGAGAAAGGGGTGGCATCGTTCTGAAGCGGCGACGGGTACGCGATCTTTCTCTCGGCATGGTGGGGACGATCTGCTGGAGGGAAAAGGTATGACAGGAAGAGGCCCCTTCTTACGATGTTCCGGTTGGCTGGCCGGACTCTCTTTCATCATGCTCATTTCGGGGTGTCTTGCGAAACATCCCCTTTCTCTGCCCGTCGATCCAGCAGAACTGGCAAGGACACCGTCGGGGGGGGAGGGGGCCGTGGTCCTCGACCGTGTCTGGGAGACCGAGATATCTCCTCCAAAAGTCCGTTTCTACACGCGGATCAAAATTTTCGATACGCGGGCCCACGACGCTGCGAAGGTGGAGATCCTCCTCCCCCGCGGTACCAGGCTCACGAAGCTCACGGGACGAACGATCCACCCCGATGGAAAGGTCTTCCCGCTGAAGTCGTCCGATGTCTATGAGGTCCGGCACTTCGTGGGCAGAGGGAAGGTCCTTCTGAAGGGGAAGGCCTTCACCATGCCTGCCGTGGTCGATGGTGCGATCATCGAGTACGGCTACGAATACAAGGGCGCCAGAAACACGTATTTCACGAGATCGACGAATTACCTGCAAGACACGATTCCGATCGAACGCCTCTCCTATGCCGTCAAGTTGGATCGGAGAGATTCCTATGCCTCTCGCCTCTACTGCTGGAAGTCGTTCGAGGTGGAGGGGCCGAAAGAGGAGAAGGGCCTCTTCTCCAAATGGGTGAGGTGGCAGGTCGAGAAGGTTCCTGCGCTGAAGATCGAACCCTTCATGCCACCGATGGAGGCGATCCTCCCCTCCATCGATGTCCGCCTCGGTCGTCTCTCGAGTTGGGCATCGATCCGGCGCCACATGCAACGCCTCCTTGCGCCGATACACTGGAAGGATCGGACGTTCCGGAGAGCGGCGGAAGGGATCATTGGGAATGCGGCGACGCCGGCGGAGAAGATCGACCGGATCTACCGTTACCTTCAGGAGGAGGGGGAGGCGATCTTCCGTGAGGTCCTCGCTTCGCGAGGCTTCGACGATGTGGGGGCGGAGGAGATCATGAGGTTCGGGATGAACCTCTTCTTCGTCTCCCTCCTCGCGGAAGTCGGCATCACGGCCGATCCGGTTCTGGTGGCGGATCAGAGGAGGCCCGCCCTGGTCGAGACCTTCCCCTCGGCCAATCAGTTCGATGGGATGATCAGCGCGGTCTTTCGCGATGGGGCGTATACATTCTACGATCCCTCCTCCTCCTGCCCCGCAGGGGTGTTGCCGTGGGAGGTGCAGGGGGGGAAGGGGATGATCCTGGGCGTGGATCGGCGCAAGGGGGAGCGTGGCGGTACGCCGATCTTCCCCTTTCCCATCGCCGCTCCCGCGGAGAACCTGCTCGAACGAAGGACGTTCCTCCGGATCGGGGAGGATGGATCGGCTTCGGCGGAGATCGTCGAGAAGCATGCCGGCCAACACGCCTGCAACATTCTCGATGCGTTGAGCGACCTTTCTCCCGAACGCCGGCGGCGTTGGATGGAAGAGCGAATCCGGAGCCGTCACCCCCTGGCCAGGCTCACGAAATTCTCGGCCGACACGGAGGGGAGGAGGATTCCCAAGATCACCTATACGGCTTCCCTGGGCCCCTATCTCGAGCGAGGGGGGGCGCGGCGTCTCCTTCTCCCCCTCTTTCCGTTGAGCTACCCGCAGAAGAACCCTTTCCTTTCGGAGGAACGGCAGACGCCGGTCTTCTTCCCCTTCCTCGATGCCCGCGGTGAGAAGGAGATCATCCTGATTCCCCCCGACTTCGAAGTGGAGCGTTTCCCCGATCCGATCCATTTCGAGAACGAGATGGGGAAACTCCTCCTCGAATGCAGACCGGGAAGACGTCAGATCACCTGCCGACGACTCTTCGTCCTGAAAACCCGCACGATCCCCCCTGCACGCTACCGGGAGGTGAAAGCGTTCTTCGAGGCGGTGGCCCGTGCGAATCGGATCCGGATCATCCTCCGCAAAGGGGGGGGGAATCCAGCGATCGGTCGTGGAACGGAGAACTCTATCGGCTCTTCTTCCGGCGGGGGTCACGGGGGAAACGGCTGAGGATGTCGGGCCCATCCTCGGTGATCGCGATCGAGTGCTCGAAGTGGGCGGAGAGGGAGCGGTCCTTCGTGACCGCGGTCCAGCCGTCGGCAAGGACCTCGACTTCCCACGTCCCGAGGTTGATCATCGGTTCGAGCGCGAGCACCATCCCCGGTTTGAGACGAGGACCCAAGCGGCCCGTGTCGTAGTTCGGAACCTGAGGGTCTTCGTGCATCCGCCGGCCGATCCCATGGCCGACGAAGTCCCGGACGATCCCGTAGCCATGCGGTGCGACCGTGGCTTCGATCGCACGGGAGATGTCCCGCAGCCGGTTGCCCGGCCGGGCCTGCTCGATCCCGGCGTATAGGGAGGCTTCCGTGACTTCGAGGAGTTTCTCCGCTTCGGGGGAGATCTCTCCGATCCCGATCGTAAAGGCCGCATCGCCGACGTAGCCTTCATAGACGACACCGAAGTCGAGGCTGATGATGTCCCCCGACACGAGGGGTTTCTTCGAGGGGATCCCGTGGACCACGACCTCGTTGACCGAGGCACAGATCGAATTGGGATAGCCGTGGTACCCCTTGAAGGCGGGTTTCGCCTTGCGCGCTTTGAGCATCTCTTCGGCCATTCGGTCGAGATCGAGGGGGGTGACCCCCGGTTCACACGCCTCGAGCATCGCCACGAGCACCTCGGCCACGATCGCATTGCTGGCCCGCATCTTCTCGATTTCCTGTTTCGATTTGAGGATGATCACGGAAGCGACTCCTTATGCTTTACGCCTCATGGAACGAAGAGGGGAGTTCCCCACTTCTGGTATGTGCCGGTTCGGCGTGTGCCGTTGCATCGACGCATATTTTGATCGACGCATATTTTGAACGAAAACGAAGAGGGGAGTTCCCGCTGCCGGTCCGTGCGCCCACAGGGGCCCTGGAAACGCAAGGGGCGGGAGAAAGGGTACGTCGGGTCATGGGAAACGGTGGGATATGGCAGGTGGGAAACCGCAGCGCTCAACGGGTCCGGGTGGCGGAGAAGGTCCCCGTGTCGGTCACCTCGGTATCTTCTCCGGCCTGGAAGAACCACTCGAAGTCTCCCTGGAAACTCGTGGCGTCGCCATTCTCGTCGAAGGTCGTGGTCAGGGTCTGCAGCTTGGTGCCCGTGTAGAACTGAAGCACCTGGCTCGACTTCGTGACGACCTCGAAGGTGCCCCCTTCCACCGTTCCGTCTCCCTCCTCCACGATCTCCTGGTCGGGGGTGGAGTAATCGATCGTCACCGTGATTCGGCTGCCGGTCTGGGTGATCGTCATCGGATAGACGTGGCGTTCGTCCTCACGGCCATCGACGATGAAGGTGGCGGTATACTCTCCCTCGAAGGAGAGGTTTTGCACCGGCACGGTCGAACTCGTCAGATGCGCGTCCCCGGCCAGAATGCCGATGTTGCCGTTGTTCGTGGAATCGGTGGCGACTGCGCTGTCGCCGTCGTCGAACTGCCAGTAGGCTTCGAGCCCCTCCTCGTTTCCGCGGAGTTTCTGGTTCATGGAGACCTGGATCTCGTGGGGGGAGCGCGCCACGCTCCAGACACGCACCTCATCGATCTGGCCGTTCATCTCCACATCGCTGGCATTGTCCCCATCGCTGTCCTGCCCCCCGATGAAGACCTGAGCCGAGGTGTCGTAGGCGATCGCATCGAAGGAAGTCGTCCCTTCCGCCCGCAGGATGCCGTCGATGAAGAGGCGCTGGAGGCTCTGGGAACGGTTCCATGTCCCTGCGATGTGGTGCCAGCTGCCCCGATCCGGCGCATCGGCCCGAACGATGCTCGAGGCTTTCAACACCGTACCGGTTCCCGAGAGTTCGAAGGCGACCTCTCCGTTCTGGAACCAGAGCGCGTAGGAGAGCGAGCCGGGTGCGCGCCCCTTGCTCAAGATCGGCTGGCGCAGGGAAATCGACGCATTCTCCGAAGGGAGGGTCCACGCCTCCAGGGTGATCGCGGAGGAGGGTTGCAGGCTGCGGCTCGATTGGATCTCCACGAAATCCCCCTGGCCGTCCAGGTCCACCGCGTAGTTCGGGCTACAGGCCGCGGCAGCGAGGACGCAGAGGAGGATGATGAAAATCGAGGCTAGACGGTCCATCGTACGGTCCTCCAAGGCTTCGTCCGGAAGCGGTCGTCGTGGGTTCTTCGGCATCCACACACAACGGTATTATAGCCCCTCTTGCTTTGAGGCGTCAATCCGAAGATGCACCCTTCTTCACCCACCTTCCCCTTTCATCCTGATAGAATTCACCCGCTTTGAGCTTTTCGATCTCCTGGGCCGCGAAGATCCGCTCGACCTGGGGGAGGTCTTCTTTCGTGAGGTTCTCGTTCATCTCGATGATGCGCGCCATGATGATCTTGCGATCCCTCGTTTCCTCTGCGACGATTTCCTGGAGCAGTCTTCCCAATGCCGCGTCCTCCTGGGCTGCCTTGCAGGGGAGGATTTCGGGGAGACCGTCGTTTCGTTCCCCCACACAGCCAAGAGCCCGGAAGCGATCGAGATCGTCGGCGTTGTAGAGCCGGTTCTGCATGGCAAGGAGCGCGCGGGCCTTGCTCTCCGAGATCGTTTCCGGTTCGTGGACTTCCCCTTCGGCGTCCACGGAGCGCACCGACTCGATGAGGGCGAGATCCTCACCCAATTCCTCGAAACTGCCGAGGACCTGGTTCTCCAGGGCGGTCTTCTGATCGATGACCTTGACGTTGATCTGGGGGAGTTCCGCACAGGCCGCAACGGAGAGGAGGAGGCAGAGGAGGAGGCTGCGGGGGGACTTGGGAGCAAAGGGGAGACATCCCTTCCTCGTGCGTTTCGCATTTTTCGCATTTTTCCATCGTCCCATGAGCAGAAGCTCCGAGTGTGTCCTCTGGCGTATCGTCACATGATCCGTTTCTCACGATCTCCTCAAGCCAGGGTAACATCGGGAGGGGAAGGGGGTCAAGGAACCCCTCGATTCGATCCCCAGATCCCTGGGTAAGCCTCGCCTTCACATCCCACCCTGCATCCGCAGGAACCGATCGGGATCCAGGCAGGGGAAAGAGATGCGGCCCACCGGTTGTAGAGGTGATGGGGAAGATGATATATTTGCCTCGTCGAGCAAAGCGATCGAAGGGGAAGCCGGGGGAGCGGATGCCCGGAAAGATCGAGGAGATTGCCATGAGTATGGAAAGAGAATTCATCCCGGACGAGCATTTCCCGGGACGTTACTGGCACGCGACGCCGGAGGGAAAGATCCAGTGCGATCTCTGCCCCCGCTTCTGCGTCCTCAACGACGGCCAGCGGGGGATGTGCTTCGTTCGGAAGCGGGAAGGGGATCGAATCGTCTTGACGACGTATGGACGCTCGAGTGGATTCTGCATCGATCCGATCGAGAAGAAGCCGCTCAACCATTTCTATCCCGGCACGAGTGTCCTCTCCTTCGGTACGGCAGGGTGCAACCTGGCGTGCCGTTTCTGCCAGAACTGGGACATCTCGAAATCCCGGGAGTTCGACACGCTCCAGAGCGCGGCGTCCCCCGAGATGCTGGCCGAGGCCTGCATCCGGTATGGGTGCAAGAGCATCGCGTTCACGTACAACGATCCCGTGATCTTCCTCGAGTATGCGGTGGACACGGCGAAAGCATGCCGGGAGCGGGGGATCGAAACGGTGGCGGTGACCGCAGGGTACATCACCCCGGAAGCGCGCAAGGAGTTCTTCCGCTTCATGACGGCGGCCAACGTCGATCTCAAGGCTTTCACGGAGACCTTCTACCAGCAGATCACGGCAGGGCACCTGGCGCCCGTCCTCGATACGCTCCGCTATCTCAAAGAGGAGACCGAGGTCTGGTTCGAGATCACGACCCTCCTCATCCCCGGGCTCAACGACAGTGACGACGAGATCAAACGGGAGAGCGCCTGGATCGTGGAGCATCTCGGCCCCGACGTCCCCCTGCACTTCTCCGCCTTCCATCCCGACTACAAGATGATGGACCGCCCTCCGACCCCTCCCGAGACGCTGCGGCGCGCCCGGAAGATCGCCATGGAAGAGGGGCTTCGTTACGTCTATTCCGGCAATGTCCACGACATCGAGGGGGATACGACGCGCTGCCACGCCTGCAAGGCGATTCTGATCGTGCGGGATTGGTACGAACTGCTCGAATACCGGCTCGAAGGGGGAAGATGTCCCGACTGCGGCACCCCCTGCGCCGGGCGTTTCGACGAGAAACCGGGTAACTGGGGACGAAAGCGGTTACGGGCCCGGATCTGATCCCTCCGGCGGGAAGGAGATCCGCTTCGTGAAGGGGTGCATCGCACAGGGTGCGACCACCATCGTTTCGAAGGTACGACCACCGGGACGAGCCACCGGATCGGGAAAGAAGCGGAAAGTGAACTCGAAGCTCCCCTCCGGGGGGAGGGACTCGACGTTCAGGCGGTAACGTTTCGGATGCTTGGCCGATCCATCGTCGGCCAGCCGCATCGGGACGGAGAAAGAGGAGACGTCGATCTTCGTCGAAGCCGGGAAAATCACCTCCTCGATGCGCAGGTGCGGCTGCTGCGTCTTCGAGAGATTCCGGATCGTCACCACGATGCGGCAACTCCCTCCTTCGCACCCTTCGATCCGCTTTTCGATTCGCAACTCGGGAAGGAAACGGGCAATCTGGAACCTTACGAGCTGAAGATCGGAGAACTCGGGATCTTCGAGGGGAACCGTACGCCGGCTCTCCCGATGACACGCCTTCGCGACCGAGACCTCGACCGAAGGGGTCTCCTTGGGGAGACGAAAGTCGGCCTCTCCCCAGTGGTTCGTCGATCGCACGATCCCCTCCTCCCCCGCGGAAGGATGAAGCGTGACGGCGGCATCCACGACCGCCTGCCCCCCCTCGTCCTCCACCGCCACGCGAAACGCCCGGGAAGCGGCACAGTCGAGCTGGAAAAAGAGAAAGAGGAAAATACCAGGAAACCAGAGACCGACGCGAAGAAGGGTCCGATCCATCACGATATCCGCTGCAAAGGGGAGGTGGCCAGAGGGAACGACACGGCTCACGAGGGATCCGTCTCCGGGGGAGGAGCGGGAGACGAAGACTCGGCCCCCTCCTCCGCTTCGGGAGTGACCCCCTCGCTTCCCCCTCTTCCGCGAAGGAGGCGCCGAATCGAAGAGACGAGCGTCACGAGGAACGCAAAGGAAAGGAAGAGGAACTCGAGCAGAAAGCGGGGCGAATGAAACACCGACCGAGTCGCACCCTCCGGCCCTCCGCTCCTCGCTCCTTCGAAGGCCTCCACGCTCCCGGAAAGATGCGTGAACCGGTCCCACGTCGTAAAGAGGAGCACGAGAAGGACGACCGCTGGAGGAAGGAGCGAAAGGATCGCCCACCCCCCCCGTTTCAACTGAAGAAGCGACTGCGTCCAGACGAAGGAGAAGATCAACGCCGCCCCATAGAGCCCCACGATCCCGAGACCCAGGAGGGAGAGCCGCAAGGCACTCTCCGCACCCTCACCGGCGCTCACCTCGATGAAGTACATCAGGCTCCAGGCCGGATGCGCCACGAAGAGGTAATACCCCCCGAGCGCAAAGACACCCCCGCTCAGCAGCAGACCCCGAAAATACTCGTTGAATATGCCGATTTCGGGATCGCCGTAGAAACGATGCCGGCCGAGCAACGCAAAGCCCGCACCCAGGATGAAGCAGAAGAGAAGATCGAGGTAGACTGTTGGAACCACCCCCTTACCCAGCGATGGAAGTGTACCGGAATCGCCCGATTCCCCATCACAGGGGATACGACAGCACGATACCAGAGGCGCCCGTTGCTGTCAAGTCGGTGAACACCGGGCGCCAGGGCCCCGGCAAAGTCGTGAATCCTCCTGG
>CAZTSL010000051.1:0-29754 GCA_964616915.1 uncultured bacterium | reverse complement strand
CCACCTGCAACCGCACCGAAGTCTATACCTCGAACGTCCCACCGGAAGGGGTCACCGACTTCCTCTGCCAGGAGCGGGGGATTCCGCCCTCCGCCCTGAAACCGAACCTCTACCACTTCGCGGACCGGGAAGCGGTGCGCCACCTCTTCAAGGTCGCCGCCAGCCTCGATTCCCTGGTGATCGGAGAAGCCGAGATCCTCGGCCAGGTCAAGGCCGCCTATGCCCAGGCCGCTGCCTGCGGTGCCACGGACCGTGTGCTCAACGCCTTCTTCCAGCGTTCCCTCAACGTCGCCAAGGAAGTCCGCAGCTTCACCCGCATCGGACAACTCAAGGTCTCCGTCAGCTCGGTCGCCGTCGAGCTGGCCCGGCAGATCTTCCGCACCCTGGAGGAGAAGCGGGTCATGGTCCTCGGGACGGGTGAGACCGGGGAACTGACCCTGCGCTATCTCATGAGCCAGGGGGTCAAACGGGTCATCCTCTGCAACCGGACCTATGCCAAGGCCCAGGCCCTCGCCCGCCGCTACGGCGGTGTCGCAGTCCCCTTCGAACTCCTCGGCGACTACCTCTTGCAGGCGGATATCGTGATCTGCTCCACCTCGGCCAACGATTACGTCCTCTCCTACGAGATGGTCAGGGACGCACTGCGCCGGCGACGCAACGCGATCCTCTTCCTCATCGATATCGCAGTGCCGCGGGATGTCGATCCACGCGTCAACCGCCTCGACAACGTCTATCTCTACGACATCGACGACCTCAAGGAGATCGTCGAGAAGAATCTCGGAAACCGCGAGAAGGAGATCTTCGCCTCCCTCTCGATCATCGATGCCGAGGTCGAAAAGTTCATGGGATGGCTGCGTACCCTCGATCTCGGTCCCCTCTACAAGGAACTGGAGACCCAGGTCGCCGCGATCCATGAGAGGGAACTGGAACGTTTCCGCAGGAAGGTCCCCGACCTCTCTGCGGCTCAGGAGGAGGCGGTGCGCACGCTTTTGCACCGTTGCGCCAACAAGATCCTCCACCTTCCGAAACAGCAGGTCAAACAACGGGTGATGCAGGGGGAGGAGAGCTATATCGACTTCTTCCGCGACATTTTTCGAATCGAGTGAGCAAACGATGCAGGAACGTCTCGTCATCGGAACCCGCCGCAGTCCTCTTGCGATGTGGCAGACGAAGTGGGTGACCGAGCAACTTCGGGTGCATTGGCCGGGGATCGAGATCACCCTCGAGCGGATCGTCACGCAGGGGGACCGGGTGACCGACGTCCCCCTCCATGCGGTAGGGGGCAAGGGCCTCTTCACGAAGGAGATCGAAATCGCGCTCCTCGATCACACGATCGACCTGGCTGTTCACAGCATGAAGGATCTTCCCACCGAACTCCCCGAGGGGCTCGTGATCGGGGCGGTGCCCCCGCGTGAAGACCCCGCCGACGCCATCGTCGGCGTCGCGGCCGAGACGGACCTCGTGGGGGGGATCCGTGTGGGGACGAGTTCCCTGCGCCGGGTCGCGCAGCTTCGGGCCCGCTACCCCACCATCCGGGTCGAGACGATCCGGGGGAACATCGACACCCGGCTGCGCAAGCTCGACGAGGGGCGCTACGACGCGATCCTCCTGGCTGCCGCCGGCCTCAAACGTCTGGGACTCGAGGAGCGGATCGGCATCCATCTTCCCGTGACCCATTTCCTCCCCGCCGTGGGGCAGGGCGCGCTCGGGATCGAGATCCGTGCCGGAGATGAACGGGTCGAGCGGCTTCTGGCCCCCCTTCACGACCGGAATACGGCGTCCTGTGTGGGGTCGGAGCGTGCCCTCCTCGCCGCCCTTGGCGGGGGATGCCAGACGCCGATCGGGGCGTACGCCCGTCTTCTACCCGACGGCGAGATCCACCTCTCCGGCCTCGTGGCCTCCCCCGACGGGAAACGGCTCATTCGCGGCGAGGCGCGGGGGAAGGTCCCGGAGGAAGTCGGCCGGCGGCTGGCCACCGATCTTCTCGACCGTGGGGGACGCGCACTCCTGGCGTCGATTCCCTGAGTCGATTTCCGAGCAGCGATCTCCGAGGAACCGTTATCGCCGGAAGACCTGGGGCACGCTCCCGGCTCCGGCAACGAGGCAAGTATGGCAGAGCAACCCCTTGGGGGGATGACGATCGTGGTCACCCGGGCCCGCCCCCAGGCGCCGGCGCTTGCCCGTCCTCTGGAAGAGGCCGGCGCCCGCGTCGTGGTCGCCCCGATGATCGAATTTCGTCCCCGCGACGATTCCCCAGAAGTCCAGGACGCACTGGCAAGACTTCCGGAATACGATGCCCTCCTCTTCACGAGTGCCAACGCGGTGACCTTCTTCCAGCGGGCGCTCCAACGGTGGGGGGAATCGCTCGACCCGGCGATGGAGATCTATGCGATCGGTCCGGCCACGGCCAGGCGCGTGGAGGATTGCGGCTGGCAGCCGATGCCGCTTCCAGCGGCCTACCGTGCCGAAGGGGTGGCCGAAGCGATCCTTTCCCGGCGCAGGGGGGGAAGACTCCTCCTCCCCCGCGCCGCCAGAGCGAGAGAGATCCTCCCCGAGCGCCTCACCGAGGCGGGGATCGAGGTGACGATCCTGCCCATCTACGAGACCCGGCCGGCAAGGGAGGGGAAGGAGATCCTCCACCCCCTCCTCTGGCAGGGGCGGATCGATCTCCTCACCTTCACGAGTGGATCGGCCGTCACGAGCCTCGCCGAAGCGTTCCGCAATCCCCCCGATCCTCAGGCCCTGGCCGCCCTCTGGCGAACGCCTGCCGCATGTCTCGGCCCCGTGACCGCCCAGGTCGCCCGAAGAAACGGCTTCCATGTCTCCGTGGAGCCAGGGGAGGCCACGATCCCGGCGCTCGTCGATGCCATCGTGGAGACCCACCGCAGGAAGCGTTGAGTTTTGCCATCGGGGAGAAATGTGGTAAAAGGGAAGGATCGGAACCGCCGAAGGGAAGGGGCGCAGAGCGCAGAGAGGGAGGCGGTTCCGAGGAAATCGCCCCCTTGGCGACGGAAGGGGAACGGCGCCCGAAAGGAGGAGGAGCGTGGCACGCTGGGACGAACTCCCCGGCCAGGCGCGGGACTACCAGCTCCGCCTGGAAAAGAAGATCCGCCGGCAGTTGCGTTTCCGGCGGAGAAAGGCGATCGTGGAACTGAAACGAAGCTATCTTCGGATGATCCACCTCACGGAGCGGATCGTCCTCGGCCCGCTGACCCCGCGGCTCCGGATGCCACACAACGTCGTCTTCCGGTGGGAGAAGTGCCAGCTTCTCCAATACGCCCCCAAGGGGGCGCCCCGCTATGCGACGCCCGTGGTCATCATCCCCCCCTTGATGGTCACCCCCGACATCTTCGATCTGCGTCCCGGCCATTCGATGGTCGAGTCCCTTCTCGATGCGGGTCTGCCCGTCTTTCTCTTCGATTTCGGGATTCCGGAGAAGGAAGACCGCACGATCACGGTCAACGACTATGTGCTCGAGTTCATTCCGCAGGCGGTCGAGCGCGTTCGGGAGATCACGGGGGAGGCGGAGGTCAGCATGGTCGGCTGGAGCATGGGGGGGATCATGATCCTCCTCTACACCGCGATCCATGAGGAGCGTCCTGGCGGCTCCGGAGTACGCAACATCGTGACCCTCGGTTCTCCCGTCGATTTCGGAAAACTCTTCCCCTTCAACATCCTTATCCACTTCGCGCACTCTCCGCTTTCCCGGGCGATCGACCTCTTTGGCAACATCCCCCCCTTCCTCACGCGAAACGGTTTCAAACTCCTGGCTCCCCTGGCCTCGCTGCGCCGCTACCGCCTCCTCTGGGAACACTACTACGACCGGGAGTGGGTCGCCGGCTTCGAGACGATCCAGGACTGGGCCGACAGTTTCATCCCCTATCCGGGTGCTGCCTTCAAGCAGTTCATCACGGACTTCATCAAGGAGGACAAGCTGCGGAGCAAGAAGCTCGAGATCGGGGAGCATGTCGTCGATCTCTCCAGGGTGAAGAGCGCGCTCCTGGCCTTCTCCGGCACGACGGACAAAGTGGCGGTCCCCCCCTCGGTCGATCCGGTGGTCGAACTCGTGGGGAGTAGCGATACGACGATCGAGCACGTTCCGCTTGGCCATATCGGGATGGTGGCCGGCAGCGGTGCGCCGAAGTATGTCTGGGCGCCGATGACCGCGTGGCTGGCGGAACGCTCGAAGCCGGTTGCGTCCGAGCAGCCGCGTGCCTCGAAAAAAGCCATGCGCCGGCGCAGAACACGACGACCCCCGGAAAGGGGAACCTCGAAAACCCTACCCCCCGATTCTTCGATTTGAGGTCGATGGACGCATGATCGGAAAACTATTCCTCCTCTTTCTCTTCGAACTCGTCGTCAAACTTCCGGTTCACCTCCTCTCGCTCGCAGCTTTTCTCCTCCTTTGGGTGGGGCGATTCACCCGCTGGGCCTGGGGGGGGTTCTGGCATCTGCCCCTCGAGGTGCTACGGCCCCGGATCTACACGCGCCGTTTCACGGCGTGGGCGATCTTTGCGATGATGGCGGGCAGCCTCCTCGTCCACTCGAACACGTGGTGGAACGGGTATCATTACGACGACGGTGTCCAGATTCGCCGCAACGCGCATATCCGGGATCTTCGGAACATTCCGAAGTTCTTCACCGATTTTACGACGCAGAACATGGATCCGGTGGCGTTCGGGAAGACCTACCGGCCGTTGACCCTCGTCTCCTTTGCGATCAACTATGCGATCTACGGCTATGACGTGAGCACCTTCCACATCCTCAACTATTTCCTCCACACGGGGGCGGGGATTGCGATCTTCCTCCTCTTCGGTTTCCTCGTGGAGCATGCCTTGCCGCAGAAGGGGGGCAGGGGAGGAGGACTGCTCGAATACGTGCCCCTCTCCCGGCGGCTCTACGCGCCCCCTTGGCTTGGTCTCCTGGCGGGCTTCCTCTTCGTGGTCCATCCGCTCGGAACCGAGAGCCTCAACTACCTGAGTGCGCGGGGTGACCTGCTGGGGACCTTCTTCTACTACGTGGGGCTGCTCTGTTACGTGGCCGCGGGGTATGGGGAGCGGAATCCCGACTGGAACCGGGGGCCTCGGCTCTTCGTCCTTCTTGGCGCGATGCTCGCGGGGTTTGCCGCGATGCTCTCCAAGGAGTTGGGCATCACCTTCATCGGGGCGGTGATCCTCTTCGATCTCTGCTTCCTCCCTCGCTGGAGCCTTCGGGCCTACCTGCGGCGTTTCGCCTGCTTCCAGCTTCCGATGATCGGGATCACGGCGGGATACCTCCTCCTGCGCATCGATCGGCTGGGGGAACTGAGTGATGGCCGCACGATCCGGACCCTCTACAACAACATCGTGACGCAGTGCGTGGTCTTCTGGAAGTACATCTGGCGCCTCTTCGTCCCCTGGCCCCTCAACGTCGATTACGACCAGAAGGTTTACAACGTGAACAAGTTCACGGAAAAATGCGGGGACTGCACGGCGGTGGAAGCGTTCTGGAAGGGGGTGGAGAACTGGGGGCGGGTGCTCAAGGGGATGTTCGCCAGCGTGGCGAGGACCGATCCGGAGAAGGGGTTCTGGAAGTCGATCGTGACGGATCCTTACTTCTGGCCCGTCGTTTCGGTGATCGCCCTCCTCCTCCTCCTCCTCCTCACGCTCTGGCTCTACCGCTCGAAGCGTCACCGGGATCTGGCCTTTGCGATCCTGCTGTTCCTCAACACGCAGGCGCCCACGAGCATCAAGCCGCTCAAGATCATCATGAACGATCATCGGCCCTATATCGGGATCATCAGCGTCTGTCTCTTCCTTGCGCTCCTCTTCGGGCGATTTCTCGCGTGGTATGATGCGCGTTCCCGGCAACGGCGGGTCGTGGTGCCGACGGGGGCGCAGCGTTGCCGATTCTGGGAGAATCTCCCGGTGATCGCACTCATTGCGGTGGTTCTCTTCATCCTTTCGACCTCGGCGCTCTTCTATGGTCTTCCCCCCCTCTTTCCCGGATCGGGGGCAGGGCGGTTTCTCCTCACGTATCGTCCGTGGCTTGGGAAGATTCACCTCATGCTCGTCTTCGGCCTCATTCCCCTCTGGATCCTCTCCCGCCTCGTTGCGGGCTTCGTGCTCGCCCTTTCCGGGGAATCTCCGCCCGATCCCGAATCGTACCGCCGCCGCCGGCTTCACCGCATCGGGGGAACGATCGCAGCGCTTCTCCTCCTGACCTATGCCTCGATGACCCATGCGCGCAACTACCTGTGGCGTGACGACTACGCCCTCTGGGGGGATTCGGTCGAGAAATCCCCGAACAAGTCGCGTCCCCACCTCAACTACGGTCTTGCGCTCAGCCGGAAGGGGCGCAAGGAGGAGGCGATCCAGGAGTACAAGCGGTCGCTTGCCATCCGGCCCAACTACTCCCTCGCGCACAAGAACCTCGCCCATGTCTACAAGAGCCTGGGGATGTACGACGAAGCGATCGTCCATTTCCGGCGGGTGACCCACCCGAAGTACAGGAACAACGCGCTTCTGAACCTGGGGCGGGTCTACTGGCTCAAGGGGGAACGGGACAAAGCGATGCAGACCTGGGAACGTCTCGCACGCTCCGCCCCCGACGACAAGGCGGTGCAGCGGGAGATCGAGAAACACAAGAAACTCCTCGAGCGGGAGAAGCGGCTCGCAGCCCTCGGAAAAATCGAAAAGACCGAATTCCCCAAGCCGGAGATCCTCTCCCCCGCCTTCGAGAAATGGATCGACAGACTTCAGATCGGCATCGGCGGAAGAAAAACGAGCCTCGACCTCGAAACGAGCGATTTTGCCAACGATGAGACGATCCGGATCATCACGCGGTGGAAGAAACGCCCCGACCGGAAGAAACACAAGATCTTCTGGCGTTTCTACGACCCCTCCGGGAACCTCTTCCACGAGATCGAGCAGAACGTCAAGGAGAACTGGGTTGCGGCCTGGGCCAACTTCGGCAAACGCAACGAGCGCCCCAAGGGGCGATGGAAACTCGAAATGGAGATGGACGGTGAACTCGTCTACCGCACCTTCTTCGACATTCTCACCGACCCGGTCATCCCCACGGGACGCTCGGGGGAGAAGCCGGAGCAAGGGGTGTCCCCAACGCAGTCCTCTCCCACGAAGGCCCACCCCCCCGAAGGGGAGAAGGAGACCGCCCCCGCCGCCGAGGAATCGGAACCCGATGAGCATCCGGCCGGAAACGAATGAGGCGTCTTTCCCCCGGGGAGAGGCTTCGGATGCAAAAATGAGCAGAAAGGGATTGACGCCGTTTTCTGGAACGGGCTATGATGGCGGGTGCGTCCACCCGTTCTTCAGGGTGTTTCTACGGCGATACGCGAAACGATGGCCCACCCCAGCTCCGTGAGGTTCAACGCGTGGAATCCTTGTTGTACAATATCGCCCGACGGATTCGATCGTTCACTCCCCCTCCGAAGACCGTCGCCCGGATCGAGCAGATCGCGATCCTCGTGCTCCTTCTGCTCTTCCCCTCGATCTTCCTCTACAATCTCGTCGTCTGGCGGGATCCGGTCAAGGCCGTCGATCGGTACTACCAGATGGTCTACGCCGGGCGCTACCAGGATGCCGTGGACTACCTCTCCAGTTCCGACCGCGACTTCAAATATGCCGCCTACTTCGTCAAATCGACCTCTCCCGTCTTCCCCGAACCGGTCAAGGAACTGGTGAAATCGGTTCATTGCAAACCGGTGCACCTCGCGATCGAGGGGAAGCGAGCGGAGTTGATCTGCGACCTCAGGGCACCGGGTCTCCAGCGACGCATGACGATCCATCTGCGCCGGGAGTGGGGACGGTGGAGAATCCACCATGGATGGGACGTGGAAGACCAGATCGAATTCGAAAAGAGCTACCTTCACAAATACCACCGCTGAGGCGGCGTACCGGCTCCTGGAAGTAGGGGCGGGTGTGAAACCCCTTCTTTCCCACTCCTCTACCGGTCACGGATGGATGAGGACGGGAGCGTGAACGCTCGGAGGGGAGGGGCGTACGATTCGCAGAACTCGTGGTGGTATGCCATCGGCACGATCCGCCGGCGTGGCGCTTTCCCGGCGGAGGATCCCTGCCCCATGCCGCATCGTGGAGAGTGCCGAAGGGGGGACTCGAACCCCCACGGGAAATCTCCCAGCGGATTTTAAGTCCGCTGCGTCTACCGATTCCGCCACTTCGGCGAAGAGAAGGGGCATGGGAACGATCCGGGGACGGCGGCACGTGTCATGGGACATCACGGCGGAGAGGTGTGGAGATGAGGAGAGGGAGAGGCGGCACCCGGATTCGAACCGGGGAATGAAGGTTTTGCAGACCTCTGCCTTACCACTTGGCTATGCCGCCATCTGTGAGAAGCGAAGGGGGAAGGAACGCTGACTCCCGATTTCGGAGATGGATTATACGCTTTCTCCCCACCGATGTCAAGCACCAGAAATCGGCGGGGTGCACGTCACCAAAGTGGGACTTTGGGAGCCGGATCGTTGCAAGGGAGGGACGGATTCGAAACCCGCCCCTACAGACACACACCCCGCACGGGCCCCATCCGCCGATGAGCTCCGGGAACCCCGAAGACCCCGATGCCACGGGGCTTACAATTCCGACGTGCGCCCATACTTGCCAAATTTCTCGACTTGGTGTAGAGTAGGAAGTACCGGGGGAATTGTAGTATCGGGGCAGCGTTTTCCCAATTCTTGCACGCGGGATGGCGTGCATCTCTTGCACGCGGGATGGCGTGCATCGGTTCCACCCCGTAGAAGCCCAACGCGTGAAGCCTTGGGAGGCATCAGGGAGGCAGCGTCCTCCATAAGAAACAGAGTGAGGTGACACCGATGCAATCGGATGAAAAGCTTGGGGAACTTCTCGTCCAGGAAGACCTGATATCGCGAGAACAGCTCGAGACCGCCCTGGCGGAACAGAAAATTTCGGGGGGACGCCTGAGCGTCTATCTGAGCAAGCTGGGATATCTCGAAGAGAGCGAGATGTGCGATATCCTCAGCAAGCAGTACGGGGTTCCCTCGATCAACCTCTCGGAGTTCGAGATCGATCCGGAAGTGATCAAGATCATCCCGGAGGATGTCGTCGAAAAGTACCGCGTGATCCCGATCAGCAAGGCCGATACGTCGCTCATCGTGGCGATGGCCGATCCATCGAACATCCTGGCGATGGACGACATCAAGTTCCTGACCGGTCTCAACGTCGAGGCCGTGGTCGCCACCGAAGAGTCGATCAAGGCGGCGATCGAGAAGTACTACAACACGCAGGATGTCGATCTCGACGATGTCCTCTCCGACTTCGAGGACGAGGACCTCGAGATCATCCAGGAGGACGAAGACGTCAACGTCCGGGAGTTGGAGAAGGCCACGGAAGAAGCCCCGGTGGTCAAGCTCGTCAACCTGATCCTCTCCGACGCGATCAAGAAGGGGGCCTCCGACATCCACCTCGAACCCTACGAGAAGAGCTTCCGCGTCCGCTTCCGGATCGATGGGGTGCTCCACAAGGTGATGGATCCCCCCAAGAAGCTCCAGAACGCGATCATCTCCCGGATCAAGATCATGGCCGAACTCGACATCGCGGAGCGCCGCCTCCCGCAGGACGGCCGGATCAAGCTCAAGACGCCCCGGGGTAAGGAGATGGACTTCCGCGTCTCCTCTCTTCCCACGATCTACGGGGAGAAGATCGTCCTCCGGCTCCTCGACAAGGAGAATCTCCAACTCGACATGACGAAGCTGGGCTTCGAGGACAAGGCGCTCAAGGACTTCAAGGACGCGATCCACAAGCCCTACGGGATGGTCCTGGTGACGGGACCGACCGGATCGGGGAAGACGACGACGCTCTACTCGGCCCTGAGCGAACTCAACCAGATCACGGACAACATCTCCACCGCGGAGGATCCGGTGGAGTTTACGCTCAAGGGGATCAACCAGGTGCAGATGCACGAGGCGATCGGGCTGAACTTCGCCACGGCGCTGCGCTCCTTCCTGCGGCAGGACCCCGATATCATCATGGTGGGTGAGATCCGGGACTTCGAGACCGCCGAGATCGCGGTAAAGGCGGCCCTCACCGGCCACCTCGTCCTCTCCACGCTCCACACGAACGACGCGCCCTCCTCGGTCAACCGGCTCCTCAACATGGGGATCGAGCCCTTTCTCGTGACCTCCTCGGTGAACCTGATCCTGGCCCAGCGTCTCTCACGCAAGATCTGCACGGGGTGCAAGGAGCCGGTCTCCGTCTCCCCGCAGGTCCTCACCGAGATCGGCTTCCCCCCAGAGGAGGCGGCGGAAGTCACCTGCTACAAGGGCGCGGGCTGCATGAAGTGCAGCAAGACGGGATACAAGGGACGGATCGCCGTCTATGAGGTCATGCCGCTGGGCGATGAACTCAAGGAGTTCATCCTGAACGGAGCCTCCGCGGCGGAACTCAAACGGGAAGCGATGCGCCTCGGGATGAAGACCCTTCGCCAGTCCGCCTTGACGAAGCTCAAGGAGGGGATCATCACCGTCGAAGAGGTCGTGCGCTGCACGATGCCGGATTGAGCCGGGCATGGTAGATCTCCATCAGCTCCTCAAAACGATGATCGATCAGGGCGCCTCCGATCTCCACATCACGCCGGGAACGCCCCCGCTGCTCCGGATCGACGGCCAGCTCGTGCCGTTGCGGATGGAAGCGCTCACCCCCGCCGACACGAAACGCCTCTGCTACAGCGTGCTCACCGATCTGCAGCGGCATATCTTCGAGGAGGAGAACGAGATCGATCTCTCCTTCGGAATCAAGAAGCTCAGCCGCTTCCGGGCGAACATCTACAAGCAGCGGGGGGCCGTGGCCGGTGCGTTCCGGATGGTTCCCTTCCAGTCGTTCGACATCCGCAAGCTGGGGCTTCCCCCCGTCGTCGAGGAGATCGTCGACAAACCGAGCGGCCTCGTCCTCGTCACCGGTCCGACTGGAAGCGGGAAGTCCACGACGCTGGCTGCGATCATCGATGCGATCAACTCCACGAAGAGCAAACACATCGTCACGATCGAAGACCCGATCGAGTTCCTCCACACGCACAAGAAGTCGCTGGTCAGCCAACGGGAAGTCCGGAGCGACACGAAGAGCTTCGCCAGCGCGTTGCGCCATGTCCTGCGGCAGGATCCCGACATCGTCCTCATCGGCGAGTTGCGGGACCTCGAAACGATCGAGAACGCCCTGCGCGTCGCAGAGACGGGTCACCTCACCTTCGGCACGCTCCACACGAACTCCGCGATCCAGACGATCACCCGGATCATCGATGTCTTTCCCCCCTTCCAGCAGGATCACATCCGCACCCAGCTCTCCCTCGTGCTCGAGTGCGTCTTCTGCCAGCAGCTCCTGCCGCGGGCCAAGGGGCGGGGGCGGGTGCTCGCCGTCGAGACGCTCGTGCCCAACGCCGCGATCCGCAACCTGATCCGGGAGAACAAGATCCACCAGATCTATTCCGCGATGCAGGTGGGGCGTGCCAAGTCGGGAATGCAGACGATGAACCAGTCCCTCTTCTCCCTCTACCAGAAGGGGTTGATCACGCTTCGGGAAGCTTTGGGCAGAACCACCGAACCCGAGGAACTCAAGATCATGATCGAACAGGGAAAACTCGAAATCGACGAGATCTCCCAGAAGGGATCCTACAACGGAACGAAAAAGGGGGGATGAGCGATGCCGATCTACAAGTGGGAAGGGAAAACGCGCGACGGCATGGTCCGCAAGGGGGAGATGGAGGCCCCCAACGAAGAATCCGTGATGAACAAGCTGCGCGCGCAGCAGATCCTGGCGACCAAGGTCAAGAAGAAACCGAAGGAGATCTCCCTGCCAGGATTCGGACAGAGCGTCTCGGAGAAGGAGATCGTCGTCTTCACCCGACAGTTCGCCACGATGATCGATGCGGGCCTCCCCCTCGTCCAATGCCTCGACATTCTGGTCAGCCAGCAGACGAACCGCGCATTTGCCAAGATCCTCCAGGAGGTCAAGGAGGACGTGGAGAGCGGATCGACCTTCGCCCGCGCGCTCGGAAAACACCCCAAGGCGTTCGACTCCCTCTTCGTGGCCCTCGTGGCCGCAGGGGAGGTCGGCGGGATCCTCGACACGATCCTCAACCGTCTTGGCGCCTACATCGAAAAGGCGATGAAGCTCAAGAAGCGGGTGAAGTCCGCCATGGTCTACCCCGCCGCGGTCTCGGTCATCTCCCTTGCCGTCGTCCTCGTGCTCCTCATCTGGGTGATCCCCGTCTTTCAGGACATGTTCGCGGACTTCGGCTCCCAGCTCCCCGCCCCGACCCAGTTCGTCGTCAATATGAGCGAGGCCGTCAAGTCGAACGGACTCTTCCTCTTTCTCGGGGCGCTGGCCCTCTTCTACGGCATCCGTTATATCTATCGCACCGAGAAGGGGCGCGCGATCTTCGACGACGTCTCCTTGAAACTCCCCATCTTCGGCCCCCTCTTCCGCAAGGTCGCGGTCGCCAAGTTCACCCGGACCCTCGGCACGATGATCACGAGCGGGGTACCGATCCTCGACAGCCTCGAGATCGTCGCCAAGACCGCCGGAAACATGACCGTGGAAAAAGCGGTGCTCCGCACGAAGAGCCGCATCAGCGAGGGGAAGACGATCGCCGAGCCCCTGGCCGAAAGCGGCGTTTTTCCCCCGATGGTCGTCCAGATGATCACGGTCGGGGAATCGACCGGCGCCCTCGACGTCATGCTCTCCAAGATCGCCGACTTCTACGAGGATGAGGTCGATATCGCCGTCGAGGGGCTCACCACCCTCCTCGAGCCGCTCATGATGGTCTTCCTCGGGGGAATGGTCGGTGGACTCCTCGTCGCCATGTATCTGCCGATCTTCAAACTCGCGGGTGCCATGGCCCACTGACGAACCAGCAACCTTCCTTCTTCCTCCTTCGGACGCTCCAGTCGAAATCCCATCTCATCGGAGGCTTCCATATGAAGAGACCCTTCGTCCTCTTCCTTCTCCTCGCGCTTGGAATCGGGGGCATCGCCGGAATCGAGCCCGGCGATGGGAGGAATGTCTCGTTCCGGCAGGAAGGGGTCTTCACGCTTCTCACCTACAACGTCGCCGGTTTGCCCGAGTTGATTTCCTCCTCGCACCCGAGCGAGAACATGATCGAGATCAGCCCCCTCCTGAACGATTACGACATCGTCGTCGTCCAGGAGGACTTCTTCTACCACCGGGACCTCGTGGCCGAGATCGAGCATCCCTATCGATCGCCGGAGGACTGCCGGGGGAAGACCGCCCTTGGCGACCGCTTCGGACGCCTCGAGGATTGCCCCTACAGCCTCGGAGACGGGCTCAACCGGTTCTCGAACTTCCCCTTCTCCAACTTCGAGCGGGAGAAGTGGGAGGCCTGCAACGGTTACCTCGACGATGCCAGTGACTGCCTGACCCCCAAGGGCTTTTCCTTCGCGCGCCACGAGATCGCATCCGGGGTTACGATCGACCTCTACAACCTCCACGCCGATGCGGGAAACGGCGACGCGGACGCAGAGGCCCGTGCCTCGAACTACGCCCAGTTGCTCGAGGCGATCCGTTCGGATTCGGAGGGGCGTGCCGTCATCGTGGCGGGAGACACGAACAGCCGGTACCGCCAGGAGGACCTCCTCCCCCCCTTCACAGAGGCGGCCGGCCTCCACGACGTCTGGCTCGAACTCGATGGGACCTCGGAGGAAGAGGTGGACAAGATCTTCTACCGCAGTAGCGATACGATCCAACTCACGCCGATCGAGTATCGCGTGGAATCGGAGAAGTTCACCGATTCGGACGGGGAACCCCTCTCCGACCACTTCCCGATCATGGTCCGCTTCTCCGTAACTTTCTGAAGAATCGGACACGAAAGGCATGCCATCGGGGAGGTTCATCCCGCTGTGGAGAAACGGCCTTCCCGATGGCTGGCGTGGATCGGTGATTCCCGAGGGGTAGCCCCCAGAGAACGGGTTCATTTCAGGTCACGGAAGGGTTCCTTGTCGGGCATCGGAAGGATGAGGTGGGAGGGAACCTGGCTTTCGAGGAGTTTCCCCGTCTCGAAGTGGTGCTCGCTGAGATAGAGACCCGCGCGTCCCCCTCCCTCGCTGTCGTCGAGGAAATCCCGTCCCACCATGAAGAGTTCCCCGGAGTTGAAGGGGGCACAGACCCCTCTGGGGAAGAGGACGTCATCGACCGGGGTCACGTAGGGGGTGCCGAAGACGGGATCGGGGACTCTCTCGAAGGTGTCGAGATCGATGACCACGAGTTTCGCCGGCGTGACGGAGGGCCCTCCCTGCGTTTCGACGATCCCGTCGTCCTTGGCGTCCCACACGTAGGCGAAGGAACGACAGGCGTCGCCGATCGGCGTCGGAGGGCAGATCGACTGCCCGGGATTGCGCGGATCCTCGGTGGCGAGTTTGATTCCCACGGAGATCCTGAGATCCACGATATCCTCCCCCACCGAAGTCGGTGAGGGGGGGGCAGGAGTCGATGTGACCACGGGCCAGACGTCGTCGAGACGAATTCCGGTCAGGCCGTCGGGGAGCACCTCGAGATCGCCGATCGTCTGGGGGGGAATCGAACGATCCCGCGCATTCGTGACGTAGAGGTAGCGCTTGTGGTTGTTCGTGAAGAGGAGAAGGCCGCTGGGCGTCTTGTTGATGCAGCAGTCGAGGTCTTGCCCCTCCGGAGGGGTCTCACACTGTCGCCAGTTCGACCGGGGGCAGATCCGGTAGAAGGCGTTGTACTTCACATCGACGAAATGGGCGTCCTGCGCCTCGTTGTCCCCTGGATCGAGAAGGATCGTGTCGTAGAGGGCATCGGAGGGGTTGATCGTCTCGCAGACCTCCGGTCGCCACGGCTCCTGGACCCGGGCGGTAAAGACGACGATACCGGGGCGGTCGCCCCCGATCTCTCCGGCACACCCCACGGCCACGAACTGGCGGGGACATCCGATCCCCAGCGAAACGGGACGGGTGAAACCGGGTGGAAGATCGAGCGGCTGCAAGCACTCCGCATAGGTGGCCGGCTGGGAGAAGGGCCCGAACACCGGACAACCGACGGAACGGCCATCGATGAGGGGGAAGAGCTGGTAGTAGTGGAGTTTGTTGTTCGTGAGATCGGTGACGTAGAGGTGCCCCATGATCCCCGGCTGCGCCTGGGGGAAGGGGAAGATGCCGATCGCAGTCGCCTCGAAGCCGAGATCGATCCCTCCGATCTCCTCGAAGCCGACCCGATCGAGCGACACGATCCTTTGGGCGTGGGGACGGTGGATGAAGATCTGCTCGCAGAAGTTGTCGATCGCCATCCCGCCGATGTTGCCGCCCCCCTCGGGCAGACCACTGCCCGAAAGCGTCTTCTCGAGGAAGGGATCCCCCGTCTCGGGAAGCGCGTAGACCCAGAAATTCCCGGTCGGTTCATCGAGCGAGAGGTAGAGGTGTTCCTCCGTCTGGACCGTCATCCGCAGATAAGCGTCTTCGGAGGGACTGCGCACCTCGAGGTACGTCTTCCCCGTCGGCATCCCTCCCGGCGGGGTGAGCGTGATCTGCGTATCCGTATGGAAGGCGAAACGAAGCGGGATGTTCCAGAGGCTCACCATGAGATCGGACTTGTAGAGCCCGGTGCCATAGAGATTGAACGCCTCTCCCGATTGAAGGATTCCATCGCCGTTCTGGTCCTCGATCCGTTCGATCGAGATCGTGCCATCCTCGAGGATGTCCTCACCGAGGTCCCCACTCGATCCGTTCCCCGCCTCCGTTCCCATATCGAGTACGGGCCCTCCGGAATCGGCGACTTCACTCCCCGATCCCGCGCTTTCTCCCCCCTCCTCCACACGGATCCCCGCCTCTTCTCCTCCACCGGAACACTGGAGGAGCAGGGGGAAGCAGAAGATGAGGAAACAGCCGAACAGATAAAGGAAAATTTTCTCTTTCCGCATGAATCTCCCTCCACGTCGGCGGCTTCGCCCCTCCGGGAAAGGAGAACGACTCCCTTTCCCTCGATTCCCGAAAGGAGAAAACCGGCTTGGATGCTCTTCTTGGACGACGACGTGCAGCGGAGAGAACCGACCCCCTCCATTTTGCCATCGGCAAGGAGAAAAGAAAAGTTGAGCGCCCCCCCGCTTGTCTTTCCCGGTGAAGTGCGGTACACTGGAAACGTCTCCATGAATGACCATCGCTCCGCCGTCGCTGAAACGGCCCCGGCCATCGAAGAGGGGCCAGCGGAGGGATCCCGATCCATATCGAGGAGCCATCGGAAAAAATCTGGGCAGGGGAGGAAGGTCCATGATCAGAGGATCACGAACTCCCGAACAGGAGGAAGCTCCCTCCGGAGAGAAGAAGCGGGGCGACAGGGTGCGGAGGAGTTCCTTCTACGATACCCCCCCGGGATCCCAGCGGCTTCTTTCCGGTGTCACCCACTCCTTCCAGCGGATCGAAGAGATCGCCAGCAAGCGGCCAAGACGCTGGCCCATGCTCCTTACGGGAGCCTTCTCCCTTCTCTTGAGCTTCCTGCTCTATTTGGGCTTCGAAACCCAGGAGGAGCGCTTCATCCAGCGCCTGATAGACGAGGAGGGGAGGGGGCTGGCAGCCCTGATCGAGCGGGATTTCTTCCTCCGGGAAACCGCTCTCACGCGGATGGCAGACCGTCTGGCGGCCTCCCCCGTCCACCTCCTGACAGGGTGGGCAGGGGACGCGCAAAACTACCTCCACGATTTTCCCGGCTACGAACGGATCGGGTGGTGCCGCTCCCCGGAGGAGATCCACTGGGTCACGCCGGAGGGGGGGGGGCATCGCCCCTTCGAGAAGATCCGTCCGACCGAGCATACCTCCTTGCTGGAGGCACTCCAACGGATCGAGGAGCGCCGGAAACCTTCGGCGCGCCTCCTCCCGAAGCTGGCGGAGGGGGAGTTCGCCCTGCTCCATCTCGTCCCGATCGTCTCGGGAGATCGTTATCTTGGCACGCTCCTCACGCTCTCCTCCCTTTCCCCCTGGATCGATACGGTCTTTTCGGAGATCTCACCGGCCTACGGCATCTCCCTCCACGCGGGTGGGATGGAGATCTACCGGCGCATACCCGCGGCTCCGAAGGAACGTTTCCTCTGGGAAGGTCCCCTCTCCCTCGGGATGGACCCCGCATGGCGGCTCCGGGTGGTGCCAAACCGGACATTCGTTTCGCAGAATCGTTCCGGGCTCCCCATCTTTGCCCTTTTCTTCGGCATCGTGATCTCGGGCATGATGATGCTGGTCTTCCACCTCAAGGAGAGTGGTCGCCTCCGTACCACACAGTTCGAGACCACGAACCGCTTCCTCTTCGAGGAGATCGAGAAGCGGCGTACGGCCCAGTCGCGCTATGAGGACAGCACCGCCTTCCTCGAGGCGATCGTCGAGAACGTGCCGCTGATGATCTTCGTCAAGGAGGCGGAGAATCTACACTTCGTCCTCTTCAACCGCGCCGGAGTGGAACTGACCGGGATCTCCCAGGAGGAGATCCTCGGGAAGACGGACCACGATTTCTTCCCTCCGGAGGAAGCGGAGTTCTTCATCGCAAAGGACCGGGAAGTCCTCGCCGGAAAGGACGTCCTCGTCATCGAGGAGGAACCGCTCCACACGCGCCACCGTGGGGTTCGGCTCCTGCGCACGCGCAAGGTTCCGATCCGCGACGCCAGCGGCAAGCCGAAGTTTCTGCTGGGCGTCTCGGAGGATATCACGGAGCGAAAGACGCGCGACCGGGAACGGGAGAAACAGCGAAGAGCGCTCGAACGTTCCAACGCGGAACTCGAACAATTCGCATACGTCGCTTCCCACGATCTCCAGGAGCCGCTCCGGACCGTGGCCAGCTACGCCGACCTCCTCGAGGAGCGGGCCGGAGAGTGTCTCGACGAGAAGACCCATCATTTCATCCGACGGATCCGGGAAGCGATCCACCGGATGCATGCCCTGGTCGAGGATCTCCTCGTCTATTCCCGCGTGGACCGCACCGACCGGATCATCGAGCCCGTGTCGATCGCCGAGGTCGTCGAACGGGTGAAGGTAGGCCTCCACCGCAGCATCGAAGAGAGCGGCGCGCGGATCATCGCCGGAGATCTCCCGCAGATCGATGGGAGCTTCACCCTCCTCGTCCAGCTCTTCCAGAATCTCCTCTCCAACGCGGTCAAATTCCGCCGCGAGATCCCCCCAGAGATCGAAATTACGTCCCGGCGAGGGGAACAGGGCAACTGGATCTTCTCCATCCGCGACAATGGCATCGGAATCGCTCCGGAGCACCAGGAACAGATCTTCATGATCTTCCGGAGGCTCCACCCCACCTCCCAATATCCGGGAACCGGGATCGGGCTTGCGATTTGTCGCAGGATCGTGGAGTGGCACGGCGGGCAGATCTGGGTCGTCTCGAAGGAGAACGAGGGCTCGACCTTCTCCTTTACCCTCCCGGCCCGGCAGGACCGCGTTGCGCTGGAGATCGGGAAGGGATCGTCCCCCTTGCCGTAGGGCATCTGCCCCCGCTCCCCCTCAGGGGAAAACGCCGAAGACCACGTTGAGGCTGGCATAGACACCCGAGATCCCGACCTTCGGCATGTCGGAGATCCGCTGTTCGCTCTGCGTGTAGAACTCGTCCGTTTCGTCCCCGAACTGATACCCCCCCCGCAGATCGAAGGCGAACCAGGGGGCGACCTTGTAGCGGACCGCCAGATAGGGGCGAAAGAGGAGGGTCGTTGCGGCGATGACATCCCCGCTGAAGTGGCGCGACGGATCGACGCTCTCGATCGTGCGGGGGGGCTCATCGGGGGAGCGATCCTCTTGCGGCACCCCGCCGAAGACCTCGGAGAGAGGCACCGCGGCGCCGTCGATCTCGACGAGGAAGATGCGCATCACCCCCGTCAGAAAGCCGAGAGAGAACTCGTAGTCCTCCCACGGATGGAGCCATTCGAAGTAGATCCCGGCCGTGCGCGTGCGCAGCCGTAGCCGGTGAAAACCCGCCTCCACCTCCTGCCCCTCGATCGAGACGACCGTACGCTGCTGCGGGGTCTCCTTGCGCCAGCGAAATAGGCTGACCCCGAGCTTGAGACGCCTCGTGACGTAGATCTCCCCGAAGAGTTCGAGGTTCCAGACCGGCGCGTCGGAGAAGAGGGGGAGGGGAGGATCGAGGGCGTCGTTGACCTCGTTGACGCTCGAAAGATCGGGGAAGAGGAAGTGGAGCGCCCCCCCCACGGCGCCCCCCTGGAAGCGTTTCTCCTTCGATCGCTTCGCGGATTCCTCCCCCAGCGCCGCATCGATCGGGGCCAGGAGGAGCACCACCCAGGCGAGAAGGACCGGAAGGAGGCTGCACCGTTTCACGCTCCCCTCCCTTCCCCGAAGGCCCGGCCGAAGAAATCCACCAGCCGCAGATAGAGCCGTTCGAGGTTTGCCCGTTTCCGGATCCCATGCCCCTCGTCCTCGAAGAGGAGGGTCTCGTAGGGAATCCCGGCGGCATCGAGTGCCTTTCGGACGACCGCCACGTTTTCGGGGGTGACGTTGGGATCCTCGAGCCCCTGGACGATCAGGAGGGCGCATCGGATCTGGTCGATGAAATGGATCGGAGAGGCACGACGGTATTTCTCCGGGCATTGCGCCGGGGATCCCCCCATCATCGCCTCGCTGTACGGGCGAAGATCGGGACGGGTCGTCTCGTAATCGACGACGAGGTCGGTCATCCCACAGATCGGTGCGGCTGCGGCAAAGGGATGGGGGCTGGCATGCACCGCCGCGAACCAGGCGGAGTAGCCGCCGTAGGAGGTTCCCGTGATTCCGATCTTCCCCGCTCGTGCAATCCCCTCGGCCAGGAGTGCCTCCGCGCCGGTTCGGATGTCACCCTGTTCGCGTCCCCCCCATCCATCGACCTTGATCGCCTCCTGGAAGGGAATTCCGAACCCGGTGCTCCCCCGGTAGTTCGGGGCAAGCACGTGGAATCCCTCCCCGACGTAGAAGGCGACCTCGGGATCGAAGGCATCGGAGCTGTGAGCCGTGGGTCCCCCATGGACGTAGACGATCGTGCCGCGGGCCGGCTCCGCAGCACGGTAGAGCCACCCCTGGATCTCGAGTCCGTCCTCGGAGCGCCACCGGAAGTCCTCGGCGGCCGGAAGCTCCGCGCGGGTGACCTCGGTCTGCGCCCAGAGCCTGGTGACCGAGGCGAAACGTCCCGGTTCGGAAAGGGGGAAGGCCACGATGTCCCGCGGATGGGTCGAATGGCTGTAGATCCCGATCCATTCCTCCTCCTTCCCCGGAATCGGAGCCAGAGGGATCAGGTTGCCGGGAAGCTCTGGCAAGGCGCGCTCCTCCCCACCATCGGGATCGAGCAGGGAGGCATGGACCCGCGTCTCCCGGATCTCTACGACGACGATCCCGCCGCCGTTTTCGGGGGCAAAGGCTGCTTCGAGGTTGCGCGCGGGATCATCGATCCACCACTCGATCGAGCCGTCGGCCAAATGCCACACCCCCAGCTTGCGGTGCGTCTTCGTATCCGCCAGGAAAAGCACCCGTTCCCCATCCGGGAGCCAGGCGGCCGAGATCGGATTGGCGGCGCCGAAGTTGAGGATCTCCCGGTCGTCGTTGCCCTCCACGTCGACGAGCCAGTACTGGACCCCCCAGGGATCGAGGTCGCTCCTCGGATAGAGCACGTGCGTCCCGGATCGGTTGAGACTCGGGCAGGTGGGCGCACCCCTGGAGGGACGGGCCAGGACGCGCCGCTCCCCCTCCATGAGGTCGTGGCGGTACACCCAGGTCGGCTCGATCTCCTCCTCCCGCTCGAAGTCGTAGTTCGCCCCGTAGAAGAGCCATCGGCCGTTCGGATGGAGTTCTCCCCCTTGCAGGAAGTAGGGGGGAGAAGAAGGGGTGAGGGGATGAAGGCTGCCGGGATCGTCGAGGTCGATCCGGAAGAGCGAGACCCGTTCATCCCCCCCGTGATCGTGCGCCACGACGACCGAGCGGCCATCCCGGCTCCAGGAGCGAACGTAGGTGTTCTCCCCCGTCTGCGCGAGCCGGATGGGAGCCCTGGAACGATCGGTGGGCGCCACGAAGGGGTCGGCGGCCGGCCCCAACCGTGACCAGCTCCAGGCCACCCACCGCCCATCCGGAGAAACGACGGGGCTTGACAGGGCAGGAATCGAAAGGAGTCTCTCGAGACGTGATCGCCGCTCCATTCCACCTCCTCGTCCGTCGAACTGGATTGACATCGCTGGGGGGACGTGGGAGAATTTCCCCGATCGTTCCCCGCCCTCTCCCGATCTTCATCGATACCACATTCGTGCGGGAAAGGAAAGATGGGCCTTCTCCGCCTCCACCTGGTCGCAATGGCTGGAACGGTAGAAAGGAAACGTCATGAGAACCAAGATCTTTTGTGTCATGGCAACGATGCTCCTGATCGCCGCCGCGGCGCCGGCCAGGGCCGGTTTGACCCTGGCCGATCCCGATGGCTACAACGTGACCACCCTCGGGGGCCTCGATGGCCCGAACACGGTCATCCAGGGCCGGGGGGACGACTTCGGGACATTCCTCTACATCGGGGAGTACCGTACCGTCGGCGCCGACGACGGGCGGATTCTCCGGGTGCCCGTGACGCGGGAGGGAGCAACGCTCTCCTTCGGGACGGCCACCCTCTTTGCCGAGGGGAGCCGTCTCGACACCCCCAACGACATGGCGTTCGCCCCCTCCGAATTCCTCGATGGGGCGCTCATCGTGACGGACTCGAGTTCCGACCCCTCTCCCGGCACGGTCTTTGCGATTTCCGCGGCGGGAAACGTCCAGATCCTCCATGCCCAGAGCGGCGGCTGTGACGCAGCGGGTGGGGACTTCGCCTCCGCTGCGGCCCGTGAACTCGGGTTCACGGGGGACTTCTACCTCACCGGCGTCGATTGCACCCCCTACGGGGATGTCGCCCGGATCACGGCGCAGGGCGAAGTGACGACCCTGCGGGGAGAGACCGGTAACGCGATCGATCTGAAGTTCGGTCCCGGCCGTGACGGGTGGTCCGCGAACATCTTCCAGGCGGATGCGAACGCGGGGGGGACCGCGATCCGGGAGGTGGACAAGAACGGACGGGAAGTGCGCGTCTTCCTCTCCCGCTCCGCGATCGACAACGCCCCCCTCCTCTCCCTCGCCTTCGGACCGGGGTACGGGAGTTTCGGATCGGATCTCTACCTCCTCACGAACAGCGCCGTCCTGGCCGTGAGTTCCGGCGGAACGGTCCGCACCTTCGCCACGGGTCTCGATATCGCCATGCCGAACACCTGGCCCTGGTTCGCCGGAGATCTCGCCTTCTCCCGCGACGGAAATACGCTCTTCGTGGTGGAGAACCGCACGAACACGATCTACGCGATCACCTCGAAGACGCCGAAGGAGGATACGGACGGCGACGGCGTCATCGATGACCTCGACAACTGTCCCGAGACGGAGAACCCCGATCAGAGCGACATCGATCTCGACGGTCTTGGAGATGCCTGCGACTGCGCCCCCGAGGATACGAACGAACCGGGGGAGGATGGCTTCTGCGCCGGTTGCGGGGGGATCGGCGTACTCGCGCCGGGAGGAAGGGGAGGGGGATTGCTCTCCCTCGTCACGCTTCTGGGAATCATCCTTGCATGGAGACCCCGGCGCCACCGCGATGCGGGGTAGCCCCCCTCCTGCATCCGGGGAGGTGGGCCTCCCTTCCCCTGTGACCGCTGAATTTTCCGATGCACCCGATCGACCCGGCACGAATCCGCGTTTCTCCGACCGCAGGGGAGCGTCGGGAGGCTGTCACGGCGACCGTCACGGTGCTTTCCCCGCACCCGCTCCTCGGCTTCCCCTCCTTCTCCGGCGTTCCCCGCCGTGTCGGAGATCGCAAACGCCGTGTCGGAGATCGCAAACGAGTTGTTGGAAATCACCACAGATGGCCTCCGAAGGGGTTGGGGTTCCAGAAGGCTGGAGATCCCTCGGCAGGCCCATCCAATCGAAATGAGACGACGATGAAGCACCGACCCTTCATAGCCCTTCTGTTGCCGGCGATCGCCTTTCTTCTCTTTGCCCTCCCCCCCGCGACGGAGGCGCGTATGCCCGCCAGGCCGGGTGTCCCCGTTCCCGAGCATATCCGGCGGCTGGCCCGGGAGGAAGCGTCGCGCAAGGGGAACCTCGCCGAGATCATGCGCCGCGACCGCGCGGCCCGGATCGCCTTCCTCCAGGGGTTGCGTGACGAGATGCCCGCTCAGCGCCAGATCGAGGTTCCCGTGATCGTGGGGAAGTATGCGGACTCCGGCACCCAGGATCCCTGGCCCGTCTCCCGCCTCGAGGAGGAACTCTTCGGGGAGTGGCCGACCGGCACGATGACGGACTTCTATCTTGCGACCTCCTACGAGCAGTTCCTCGTCACCGGCGGTGTCTTCGGTTGGTACCAGGCTTCCCAGGAGGCGAGCTACTACGAGGGGAACACGAATGGGGAGCGCACCGGCGCCTTCATCCATGAGATCCTCGCCCAGGCGGATGAGGAGGTCGATTTCAGCCGCTTCGACAACGACGGGGACGGCCGGGTGGAGGGGCTCTTCATCGTTCATGCCGGCAAGGGGGGGGAATGCGGCGGAAGCGGCATCTGGTCCCACCGCTCCAGCCTCTCGGCCTGGCCCGAGGGCCCCTACCACTCCGACGATGGCGTCATCCTCGACGACTACATCATCCAGCCCGCGGTCTCCTGTGGCTCCTCGGGCCCGGTGGCCCAGATGATCGAGATCGGTGTCTTCTGTCACGAGTTCGGTCACATCCTCGGGCTTCCCGATCTCTACGACACGGACTACTCCTCCGCCGGGATCGGCGTGTGGGGATTGATGGGTGCCGGCGCGTGGGGGGGAGACGGCCGGCATCCCGAGCGCCCCACGATGATGTCCGCCTGGAGCCGGGAGCAACTCGGGTGGGTCGTTCCCGAGGAGATCACGGAGGGATCTTCACTCCTTCCCGAGACCTTCCCCGCCGCGGAGGTGGCCCCCCGGGTCGTCCGGATCCCGATCAGCCCCGTCGAGTACTTCCTCCTGGAAAACCGCCAGCAGATCGGCTTCGACGAATACCTTCCCGGCGCCGGCCTCCTCATCTGGCATATCGACAGCCGCCAACGCTCCAACAGCGATGAGGATCACCCGCTCGTCGATCTCGAACAGGCCGATGGGTACCGGGAACTGAACCGGGGGCGGAGTTCCGGAGACAGCAGCGACCCCTTCCCCGGCACGGGGAGCAGCACGACCCCGAACACCCGTTTCGACGGGGACTCGAACCCGAGCAGCGACAGCTACGCGGGGCTCGACACCGGGATCACGGTCGCCGATATCGGCTTTACCGGCGAACAGGAGATCTCGGCCACGATCTCCCTCGATCTCCCGGAGGTCTCCTATGCACCGGAACGCCTCGAGGCCACGCTCCTCTCCGGGGATCGCGGCAGCGCGGAGATCGAGATCGACAACCTCGGTCCCGTGGCGGATCTCGTCTTCTCCATCCTCTCCTACGTCCCCCGCTTCAGCGACGAGGAGGAGGTTCCCTTCACGTTCGAGGACATCTCCGAAACGGGGGTTCCTCACGCCCTCGGAGACGACGAATCGACGGGGGCGATCGAGATCGGCTTCCCCTTCCCCTTCTTCGAGGCGCGCTACGATCGGGTCTTCATCAACAGCAACGGGATGCTCTCCTTCGAGCGGGGGAACACGACACCGCTGGCGCAGTTCCTCCCCGACCCTCGGCGTCCCAACGGGCTGATCGCGCTGCTCTGGAGCGATCTCGATCCGGGCAACGGGGGGATGATCTACCACGAGCGCCGGGAAGACCGCTTCATCGTCCAGTATGACGGCGTACCCTACTTTCCGGCGACCGGCGCGAACACCTTCGAGGCGGTGCTCCATCCGGATGGGACGATCGAACTCGGGTACCGCGTCCTCGATCCCCTTCCGCCCCTTCGGGGGATGTGGCCCGACTTCTACACGACGGGGATCGAGGACGCCACCGGAAAAGTGGGACTCACCCTCGCCTACAACCGCCCCCGCCTGACGAACGATTTCGCCATCCGGCTCGATTTCCTCCCCTGGGCCAAGGGGACGCCTGCCGATGGGGTCGTGCTCGCGGGAGAGCAGGGACATATCGAGGTCACCTTCGATGCCCGCGGCAAGAATGCGGGAACCTACGAAGGGGATCTCCTGCTTACGATCAACAGCCAGGATCGCATCGAACTCCCCGTTCGGCTCGTCGTGGGGGAGGATGCGCCCGGCATCCGGCTCGGGACCGAGCGTCTCGATTTCCTGACGGTCGTCGCCACGGAGCAGCGGCTCGATCTTCCCATCGAGAGCGTGGGGAGCCTTCCGCTGGAGATCACGGGCATCGATACCGACAACGCGGCCTTCCGGGTCGATGCGGCGTTCCCCTTGACCCTGGTACCCGGCGAGGGGGTCACGCTCCCCGTCCTCTTCCTCCCTCCGGAGACCGGCACCTTCGAGGGAACGCTCACGCTCCATTCCAACGATCCCTCCGACCCGGAGGTGACCCTGACACTCCAGGGGCAGGCCGTCTGCCAGGACGATCGTGACAACGATGGCGTCTGCACGGACGAGGACAACTGCCCCTCCCGGCCAAATGCGGACCAGGCCGACGGCGACGGCGATGGCTTCGGTGATGCCTGCGACCTCTGCCCCGCGACCCCCGATGCCGATCAGGGCGATCGCGACGAAGACGGCTTCGGCGATGCGTGCGATCCCTGTCCGGACGAAGCCGGGGAGGAGGATGGGTGTCCGTCGGTCGCCGGGAGCGAGGAGACCCCCGGGACCACCGACACCGTCGAGACCTCCGAGGAAGTGGGCCCGGAGAGCCCGGATGCCGAAAGCGCCCAACCGACCGGGGAAGCGTTCGACGCCGAGGTCGGCGAGAGCGGGGGCTGCGGCGGATGCCAGGCTCGTCCCGGTGCGCCCGGCGGGGAATCCCTCCTCTTCTCCCTCCTCTTCCTCCTCACCCTCTCCCTGCGCCGCAGTCGCGGATGACCCACCACCACATCCCACCCCTCTTCCCTCCCTTCCACTCTCTCTTCCGAAGCTCGATGGCGCTTCCTCGAAAGGCACACATCGGTGGCTCGTTTTCTTCGTCGGGACGTGCGTGGTATATTCAGAGAGGGGAAGAAGGAGAGAAGGTCTTTGCCCTCTTCAAGGAGCGGGAGGTGAATGTCCCCACAGGGGGATGAGAAAGGTGAGCGTGAAGAGATGGATCCCTACCGTGGCCATATCTTGTGCATCCTGCCGTCGAGCCTGCGCGTGGAGGAGGCGCTGCGGCGACAGTTGCTCCGCTGCGGAGGGAACCTCCTCATCGACTACCGCATGATGACCTTCCTCGAACTGACGAACCGCCTCTACGCAGACCTCAAGACGGGACGCAAGGTGATCGGTCGTCTCGGTGAGCGGGTGCTGCTGCGCAGCGTCGTGGAATCCCTCTACGAATCGAAGGACGCAGGTTACTTCGCTCCCCTCGTCCGCTACCGGGGGTTCTTCGACTTTCTGCAACGTTTCTTCGGGGAGGTGAAGGGCGCACTCGTCAGCAACGAAGAGTTCCGCCGTGTTGCCGGCGGACGCTCCCGGAAATTCCGTGAACTGGCGCAGATCTACGATGCGTACCAGTCCGCGCTCGAGGCACGGGGACTCGACGACGGCTACGACCGTGACCGGAAGGTCCTGATGCATCTCGAAACGTTTTCCGGTCCCATTCCCCTCCTCGAAGGGGTGGAACGTCTGGAGGTGGAGGATCTCTACGATCTCAACACGGTCGAGTTCGGCATCATCCGGGAACTGGCCCGGCGGATCGGAGAGGCCGACATCTCGTTCCCCTACGATTTCGAACGGGCGGAGGACATCTTCAAGTTCGTGACGCGAACGGTGGAACGATTCGAGCAACTCTACGACCTCGAGGCGGACCTGCGGCTCCATTTCCATGAGGAGGGGGAGCGGGCGCCGGAGTTGCGGGCACTCCTCGATCGCGTGATGCGAACGACCCCCTCGGCGACCTGGTCGTTCGAGATGGAACACAAGATCATCCCGAACGGCCGGATCCGGATCATCGAGGCTTCGAGCCGGTATCGCGAGGTGCAGGAGATCGCCAAGGAGATCCGGCGGCTCCTCCAGACGGGGGTGAATCCCGGGGAGATCGGAGTCCTTTTCCGTTCTCTGGCCCCCTATACGTCGATCATCGAGGATCTCTTCACCGCCTACGACATCCCCTTCTTCTTTCGACGCGGCACCCCGCTCTACCGCAACCCGCTGATCAAGACGATCCTGACCCTTCTCGACATCCCGGTGCAGAACGCGCCGAGGGAACGGGTGCTCAAGCTGATCGAATCGAACTATATCGACCTGGGGCTCGAAGGGGTGGGGCTGACCGAAGAGGAGATCGTCGAGACGATTCGTGCCGCTTCGATCCTCGACAACCGGGACCGCGGATGGGAACGTGGCTTTCGCCGCCTCCACGCCCGGCTCCGGCGCAGGCTCGAGGAACTCGACGGGGAGAGGGATCCTGGGGGGGAGCGACGGGCGAAGCTCGAAGAGGCCCTCGCGCGGGTCGAGAAGGTCGAAGGCGTGGTGGGGGCGCTCCTCGATCGTCTCTTTGCCCTCGACTGCAAGATGCCCCCTGCGGGCTTCGTCGAGGCCCTCCTCGCCATCATTGAAGACCTCCGGATTCGACAACGCGCCACCGAAGGAATTTTTCCCGAACATGCCAAGGTCGTGGAGCGGGACAGCTTTGCGATCCGGTGTTTCGAGGAGATCCTCGAACGGATCCTCTCAACCTTCCTCGATCTGAGTTTCGCGGAGATGCGATTGTCGCTCGCCGAGTTCACCACGCTCCTGCACGACGCATTGCAGAGTGAATCGTTTCTCCTCGAACGGGAGAACCTCTCCTCGGTCTATGTGCTCGATCTTCACCAGGCGCGGGGTCTCTCCTTCCGCTACGTCTTTCTCGGGGGACTGATCGAAGGGGAATTCCCAGCGAGCGAGATGCCCGACGCGATCTTCCGGGACAGCGACCGTTGTTTCTTCAACGGGGTGGTGGGGAAGAAGGTCTTTCTCCTTGCCAGGGAGCGCAGCGAGGAGGAACCCCTCCTCTTCTACCTCGGCATCCGGGCGGCCACGGAACGGATCACCTTCTCGTACAGCACGAGCAACCGGGAGGGGGACGAAAAGATGCACCCTTCCTACTTCCTCGACGAGGTCGTCGCTCTCTTGCAGCTCGACGCTCCGGCGCAGGAAGGGGAATCGGTGCCGGTGATCTCCCGTTATCCCTCGACCGCCGTCGTTCCGGAATTCCCGGAGGGGTTCTCCGCGGGGGAGGTCCTCGACCGTCTCTCCTTCAACCTCCGGCACAACGAGGCCGCTTTCCCCCTCTCCACGGAAAACCTCCTCACCCTGGCCCTCTTCAACCGGATCCTCGATCACGGTGACCTGCGCCGTCTTCTCGTCCGGACCCAGGAGAACGGGCAGATCGAACTCATGCGGGAGGCGTTCTTCGAGACGGAGGCGATCGGGGAACGGCTCCGGAACGGCTCCCGTTGGACTGGACGTCTGAGCGATCCTGCCCTCCTTTCGCGTCTTCTGGCGGAGGGGGAGACGGAACCCTTCCACTGGAGTGGAACCCGCTTCGAGACCTACCAGCAGTGTCCCTTCCGCTTCTTCCTCAACGATCTCCTCCACCTCGAATCGCCCGATCGCCCCGACATCGAACTCGAGCCGAACAAACAGGGTCTCCTCGTCCATGAACTCCTCGAGAAATTCTACACGAACGCCAGAATGAAGGGCTTCCTTCCCCTGCGGGGGCGCTCCGAGGAGCGGGAAGAACTCCATCGCGTTCTCGAGGAGACGATCGAAACGTGGGAACGAGAGGAGTTCCTGGGACACCGGGGCCTTTGGAGCATCCGCAAGGGAGAACTGCGCGAACAGCTCGACCACTTCCTCGAGGCAGAGATCGAATCGCAGGAGGAGGGCTTCCTCCCCACCCTCTTCGAGGTCCCCTTCGGAAAGGAACGGGAGGGCACGCCCCTGCGTTTCCCCCTCGACGAGAAGCGTTCGATTCCGATCCGAGGGAAGATCGACCGGATCGACATCTCCCGGGAAAAGGGAGCGATCCTCGTGATCGACTACAAGAACAGCAAGAACGCCGCAGCCTTCCAGAGACGCCTGAAGGTGGAGCAGATGGGGGAGGAGAACTTCCAGATTCCGATCTACCTCTGGGCCGCCGCCACTCTGGTGCGGCGAATGGGACTCCTTCCCCGCATCGAAAGATGGCAGGGGAGCTACTACCTCACGAAGTCCGGCCGCCGGATCACCTCCCCCCCCCTCGATCCCGCCTTCTTCGAACACGATCCTCAACGGCGAAGGGAACTTTCCACTTCGGGGCGTCCCACCCTCGCCGACCGGATCTCCCACATCCTCGAGCGAGTGACGACAGGAGACTTCACGATCACGCCCCGTCACTGCACCTTCTGCAAGTTTTCCACGGTATGCCGTTACGTCGAGGTCGATCTCAAGGAGGAGGCCCCTTGACCTCCTGTATCTCCTCGAGAAGGGGCTTGAACCCTGTTCCGAACTTCACGGACCCGATGTCACGCTGGCGCTCCCCTCGAGGGGGCGTTTACCGGGCGAGATCCTCGACGAACTTCGTGAACTGGGGCAGCGATTCGGCGTCGAGGAGGTACTCCCCGGCCTCGAGGAGTTTCTCGGGGGAATCGAGACGTGCCAGGGCACGTTCGAGCCGTTTCGTGACCCGGCCGA
>CAZTSL010000050.1:0-30321 GCA_964616915.1 uncultured bacterium | reverse complement strand
CTGGAGGATTCACGACTTTGCCGGAACCCTGTCGACCGGCCTGGGAGAATTGCACCGATCCCGGATGCTGTGCTATAGTGGAGAAACACGTTCCGATCTTTCCTCATTTCGCAGACCGACGCATCCGTCTCCTGGAATCTCCTCTTTTCGCGTGGAATCGTCATCGCGAAGTCGTCCCCGTTCGTTCGACCTTGTCGTCCGCTTTCTTGCCGAAAGGCAGGACAATGCCTCCCACAGAGGCGGGGAGTACTTCGGGATGGAGATCCCTGGAGGTAACGATGAAACGAATCCAGCCCCATGGCATCGTTGGAATGGCATTCGCAGGCGTTCTTTGGCTGGGCGGCGTGGCTGGGGCCCAGGAGATGATCCTCGATCGATGGTGGGGAAGCGCAGGAAGTGGACCGGGTCAGTTTTCCCTTCCCATCGATCTTACCGTGGATGGGGAAGGAAACATCTATGTCGTGGATGCAGGGAATCATCGCATCCAGAAGTTCGATGAGGAGGGCAACTTTCTCCTCACCTGGGGAACGGCGGGGAGTGAACCGGGTACCTTCGGCTTCCCCGACGCAATCGCACCTGGAACCGCAGAGGATATCCTCGTGGTGGACGCCCGGAATCAAAACGTGCAGGTCTTCGATCCGGAAGGGACGCTCCTCCATGCCTGGGGGTCCTTCGGCCAGGGACCGGGAGAGTTCTTCACCCCACAGGGGATCGATGTCGATCCGATGGGCCACGTCTTCGTCGTGGAGTCGAACAACACGAGGGTCCAGAAGTTCGATGAAGAGGGGAACTTCCTGACGATGTGGGGCAGCGCAGGGGAGGGCCCCGGTGCGTTCACCTTTCCTCAGTCCCTCACGACCGATTCGGAGGGAAACGTCTATGTCGTGGATTTCGGGAGCAACCGGGTTCAGAAGTTCTCGGGCGAAGGCACCTTCCTTCTGGCGTGGGGAAGCCAAGGGGATCTCCCGGGTCAGTTCGATGCCCCCCTCGATATCGCCGCTGACAGACAGGGCCATATCTTCGTCGCCGACGTCGGGAATCAACGGATCGAAACGTTCGACCTCGAGGGAAACTTCCTTTTCGCCTGGGGTTCCTATGGTTCCGAACCGGGCCAATTCGGTGGTCAGTTCGGGATCGCCGCCGATACGAAGGGCAACCTCTATGTGGCGGATACGAACAACAGCCGTATCGAAGTCTTCTGCGAAGATGGGGACAGGGACGGCATCTGCACGCTGCGGGACAACTGTCCCCAAGGCTCGAATCCCGATCAATCGGATGAAGATGGAGATGGCGTGGGGGATGCATGCGACTGTGCCCCCCACGATCCCATCCAACCGGGTGAGGATGGAACGTGTTCCGGTTGTGGCGCCATCGCCGTGACGACCCCCCTCTCCTCGCTCGCATGGATCGGCATCTACATTCTCCTTCTCCCCCTCCTGCCCAGGAACCTCTTCCGGCGCCAGACGAAGCGCATTCACCCCTGAAACCCGAACCCCGATCGGGCCATCCTTACGGCCGGCTGCGCCGTAGAGGGCAGACGACGGGCGCGCGCGCGATTCCGAACGAGAAGGGCGCTTCCGCGCTCTCTGCGCCTCTGCGATGGAAGCGTACCCCTTCTGCGAAACCAGCGAACGCAGGAGCATCCGCGATATCGAGGGAGCAGCAGGGAACCCCAGAGAGGAGAGAAACGGAGGGAAGGAAAGGGGAAGAACCATGGCATCGAGCAAAAGGCCGGACAGGTGGAGCCCGGAAAAACCGGACTCCAATCCTGTTTCAGGATGACCACCCAATCTGTCCGACCGAGGGCTGCAAGCCTCCGATCTCTCGGAGTTGCTGAATATCCCTTGCATCCATATCGAGCCAACAGCAAAAACACTCGGGGAAGACTGCAAGGGATGTACCCACGGCTCGCTTTCGGAGAACACGCTCCCCACCTCATCGGGGAAATCGCAGAAACCTCATGGATTCAAACAGGAATCACACGATCCACGATCCCGGCGAAGCCGTCAGGCTGGGGAGATGGGCAGGAAGGCCGACTGCATCGGATCGTGACACTGTAACGAAAGGGGAGAAACGCCTGTTACAGGGAGGTGAGAGGCGATGCTCGTCTCCGGTCGGGGACTTTCGAGGCGCGTCTCGAGGCCCCGATCGTTCAGGGAGGTGAGCCGGCGATGCTCGTCTCCCGGTGTCTGCCGGTGTCCTCGATGAAGACGGCCTCGAAATGGAAAAGGCTTGGCCGGGGAATTGGGGAGACCCCTCTACCTTGACCCGGCCGGAGCGGGCGTGTTAGACTCTCCTCGATGACTCGGCTCCCAGACGATGGCTTGGCGATGAAGGGTTCATGCGAAAACGGTTCCTTCCCTTCCTGATCCTTCCTGTCGCGTTGACGGCGGCGTTCCTCTTCTTTCGGTACGCCCGGTACCAGGATGGCTCCGCCCATATCGCGTTGCTCCATGGGGCCTGTGTGGTGGGGCAGCAGGATTGGTATCCCCGTTTCACCTTCGTGGCGGAGGGGCGCGGATGGGGCGCAGGGGCGACCCTCTCGCTTCGGGTTCCGGAGACGGCCACGATCGTTCCAGCAGGAACGTTCGACGATCTCGTTCGGGAGGGATGGATCACGGTGACGAGCCCGGTGCCCTACGCCGCCGAGACGCACCCCGCCGAAGGAGGGGCGTGGGGAGTGACGGTCCGTTTCCCGGCGCCCTTTCCGAGGGGAGGGCGTTTCGTCCTCAACTTCGCGCGCCCCCTCCCCCCCCTCCGGGCCGGGCGTCATCCGATCGAGGCCACGCTCGATGCGGACGGGGATGGAACCTCCGCGCCGGTGCGCGGCCATCCGGTGATCGAGATCCGTCCGGCGATCCGACTGCGGGTACCGAATCTCGTCGCACCGCGAACCCCCTTCACGGCGACCCTCGAGATCGATACGGGGCATCCGGAGGCACCCTTCACCGGTACCCTCGATCTCACCTCGAGCGATCCCGCGGCGGTGTTGCCGGAGGCCCTCACGCTCACCCCCGCGGATCGGGGACACGCCTCCTTTACCGCACGCATGGCCACGGAAGGGGCGATGGAGCTGATCGTGACGGCCCGCAGCGATCCCCGGATCGTCCAGTCGGTACGGGTACCGGTCCTCTCCGATCCCCCACCCTTCGGGCTCTACTTCGGAGACACGCACGGCCACACCGCCTTCTCCGACGGCCAGGGTACCCCCGAGGACTACTACCGGATCGGACGTGACGTGGAGGGGCTCGATTTCTGTATCCTCACCGATCACGACTACCTCCTCTCCGGGGAGAAGTGGCGAAAGCTCCAGGAGATCGCGGACCGCTTCGACGAACCGGGGCGTTTCGTCACGATGGCGGCCTTCGAGTGGTCGAGCAAGTTCGGAGACAAGAACGTCTATCTGCCGGGGAAGGCGCGTCCCCTCTTCCCCCGCAACGACCCCCGGAGCGATCATCCGGAAGCGCTCTTCGCGGCCTACCGGGACTTCGAGGCACTCCTCATTCCCCACCATCCGATGAGCGCCTTCCGACCGACCGACTGGCGCTTCCACGACCCCAGGCTCCAGCGGCTCGTGGAGATCTACTCGCTGCACGGCCGTTCCGAGTTCTACGCGAACCCGAATCCGATCACTCCCCGCACCCCGCCCGGCCAGAAGTATACGACGCCGCAGAGCGTGATCAACGTACGGGGGCGCAGCGTCCAGGATGCGCTGGCGCGGGGGCTCCGCCTCGGCTTCATCGCCTCGGGGGACAAGCATGACGGCCACCCGGGCGATCTCGGGCTCGCAGGAGTCTATGCCGCCACCTTCGACCGGCGGGGGATTTTCGACGCCCTCTACGCCCGCCGTACTTTTGCCACGACGAATGCCCGCATCGTCATCGACTTCCGGATCGATGGGGAGATGATGGGGCGTGCCCTCGTCTCGGATTCCCCCCCCCGGATCACGGCCCGCGTGATCGGAACGGCGCCGATCCGGAAACTCGAAGTGATCCGCGACAACGAGGTGATCCATACGAAGGAGGGGACGCGCGCCTTCGAGACGCTCCGCCTCACCGACACCCCGCCTCCGGCAAGCGTCCACTTCTATTACCTGCGCGTCACGCAACGGGACGGGGAGATGGCCTGGTCCTCCCCGATCTGGCTCGAATCCCCGCATCCCGATCTCACGCTGCGCGAAACCATCCGGAGGAAAGGGGGGAGGGTCGTTCTGGCCATCGAGAATAGGGGGGGGGGGCGCGCCGGAGGCAGCACCCTCGTGGTGACGGACCGGCCCATCGATGCCGCAGGGGAGAGATGGCGTGAAACGATTCCCCTCTCCTCCCTGGCTCCGGGGGAGCAAAAGACGATCGAGCTTTCCCTTCCCTCCCACCGCCTCCCGGGGGAACACGAGATCTGCGCCCTGCTCGACCCCCACGGCAACGTCGCCGAGGCGGACGAGACGAACAACCGGCACTGTATCCGCGATCTGGCGGCGGATCGGGTCATTCTCGACATCCATCCCCCCTTCGTGCCGCACGGGAAGACGCGCGCCCCCTGGCAGCGTTTCACCTTCGCGACGCAGCGGGAGAAGGTTCGCATCGAGATCACGGCCCGTGCCGGCTTCCACGGTGTCCGCGGGCTCAACCCGAAAATCCGCGACGACGACCTCGCCTTCTCGATCGACGGCGTCGATTTCGGCTGGGACCACGACGCGTGGGGGGAAGACCGCTACACGTGGGACGGTGCGTTCCTGCGGGGGCGCGCAAAGACGATCGTCCTCGAGCGTCCCTTCGAGGCGGGGGAGCACGAGATCGTCTTCCGGGCCGACGGGCAACCCACCCTCGATCGGTTGCGGATCCTCGGTTCTGGGATCTCCTTCCCCTCCGCCGCGCTCGATGCTCCTCGTGCGACCGCGATCCCTTCCGATCCCCGCCCCGAACTCCCCGCCTTCACCTTCGAGGACAAGGTCGTGATGTGGCGTACCCGCCTCGACGACCGTCATGTGGCCTTTCACCTCCTCTGGAGCAAGAACTACCCCTTCACCTCGAACGAGCGGGAGCGGGAACGGTGGTTCCGGGGGGAGGTACGGGTGGTCGATGCGGGCTACACGCTTTCGACGCTCGATTTCGCGGAGGAGAGCGATCACCTCGTCGATGACCGCCGGGGCACGATCAGCTTCGTGGCCCGCGCGGACAAGCCGTGCGGGATCGAGATGATCTTCGAGATCGATCCGGCCGGGGAGAGCGCGGTGTGGGTCGATCTCTTCAACGGGGGGGTGCGCCGTCCCGAATGGACCTGGCTTGGCGCGACGAAACTCTCCAGGACGCACCTTGGCCCCGGTCCCTGGTGCATCGCGCTCAGCCGTCCCCTTACTCCCCCCACCCAGGCAACGCCGCTTCGCTTCGAGGCGCGCAATGCCGTGAGCCTCACGGAGCGGGGGGGAGATCTCCGGGATGTGCGAAAGCGTCTTGCGCCCCTCGATCTTCGCCCCGGGGATCCCCTGACGCAGATCGACCACCTCGAAGCCGTGGTGAGACGAAAGCCCCAGGAGGTCCGCTGGCGCAACGACCTGGCCCGTCTTCTCCTCGAGAGCGGGGCCTACGACCGGGCCGCAACCCAGATCGAAGGGGCGATCTCCGAGGGTGTGGCCAACGCGACGACATGGACCCTCTTCGCCGACCTGGCCGTGGCCCGGGGAGCGGCGAAGACCCGCCTCCCCGAGATGGAAGCCGCGGCCAGCCGGTTCTCCTCGTCCGGCGAGTTCCTGCGCGCGCTGGCCCGCCTCCAGATCGCAGCCGGGGAGCCGCGGCGAGCCGAAGCCACGCTCGGAAGGATCACGGACCGGAGCGAACCGGCGACGTGGCTCGTCCTGGCCAGAGCCCGGATGGCCGCCGGAGCCCTCGAGGCGGCAGGGGAAGCCTACCGGCAGGCGGAGCGACTCGCCCCCTACGATCCGCGAATCCCGAAAGGGATGGCCGAGGTCCTCCTGGCGCTCGGTGACCCCGCGGGCGCGCTCGAGGCGATCGGCCAGGCGCGTATGCGCGGTGCCCCTCCCGGTGCGATCGACCTCCTCGCCGCCGAAGCCCACGAAGCCCAGGGCGCCTTCGAGAAGGCGCTCGAAGCCTACGAACGGGCGGCCTCCGTGGAGAAGTTCCGGATCACGGCCCGTCTCCGCGCCGCCAGGCTCCAGCGCCGGCGCGGAAAGATCGAGGCAGGGATCGCCATCCTGGAAGGAGCCGTCCGGGAAGGCCTGCGTGATCCCGACCTCCTGCTTACGCTGGGCAACTTCCACTTCGCCACGAAAGCGTTCGAGCCGGCGAGACGTGCCTACGAAGCGGCCCTCGAACTCGACCCCACCTCCGCCAAGGCCCACGAGAAAGTCGGGAAGGCGTGGTACCGGCTCGAGCAGCCGGAGAAGGCCCGCCCCCACCTCGAAAAGGCCCTCGAACTCGGGAGTACGAGCGAGAGCCTCCGCTTCGTCCTCGCCGAGATCGAAATGAGCGAGGGTCATCCTGCCCGGGCCCGCCGCCTGCTCGAGGAGATCCGGGCTCGCCATCCAGAAAATCTCCGGGCACTGGCCGGGATCGGGCGGAGTTATCTCCAGGAGCGAAACCTCGATGCCGCGATGCGGATCTTCCAGGAGGTCATCCGGATTGCGCCCCGCGATCCGGTAGGGTACTATCACCTCGCCCAGGTGGAACGGCTCCGGGACGCCCCCGCAGAGGCGGAGAAGCTCTGGCGGGTCTGCCTCGACCTCGATCCACGCGGGAAGTATGGCGCAAGAGCGCGGAGATGGATCGATTCGCAACGAGCGAAGAAACGGAAGGAAGCGCGTGAACCGGAACGATAAAGGAAGAGGAACCCTCCCCGCGAGCCCCAAGGTCCTCATCCTCGGACTCGACGGGGGGTGTTTCGAGCTGCTGGATCCCTGGATCGCGGAGGGGCGGCTGCCGACGCTGCGCTCCCTCATCGAAGCGGGGGTGGCGGGACCCCTTCGTACGGTCTTCCCCCCCACGACCGCCCCGGCCTGGGCCTCGATGGCCACCGGCAAGAATCCGGGAAAACATGGCATCTTCGACCTCACGATGCGGGACAACGAGACCCTTTCCGCTTTCCCCGCCAGTTCCCAGGCACTCCATGCCGAGACCCTCTGGGAGATCGTGGGGCGTCATGGCCGCAAGGTGATCGTGGTGGGGATGCCGGTCTCCTACCCCCCCCGCCCCGTCAACGGCGTGCTCGTCAGCGACTTCCTCATGCCCAAGGGAACCCGGAGGATCACCTATCCGAGCGAGGTACTCGACGAACTCGAGGGGCGTTTCGGCCCCTTCCGGATCCACCACACCGAGGTCTATACGAAGGGGAACGTGCGGCGCGTCGTGGCGGAGGCGAACGCGATCCTCGACTACCAGAGCCGCATCTTCCGGCACCTCCTCGAGACCCGTCCCTGGGATCTGGCGGCGTTCCACATCTTCGGGACCGACCGGATCCAGCACGAACTCTGGCATCTGCTCGACCCGACGCACCCCGACCACGATCCGCGGGAGGCCGAGGCGCACGCGCCCGAAGTGATCGCCTTCTTCGAGCGGGTCGATCGGTGTATCGGGGAGATCCTCGACACGGCGGGAAGCGGGGTCAACATCGTCCTCCTCTCCGATCACGGCTTCGGGCCGATCCGCAGTTACCTCGTCTTCAACAACTGGCTCCTTTCGGAGGGGTTTCTCCACCTGAAAAGAAGCGTGGGCAGCCGGCTCAAGTATCGCCTCTTCCGGCTCGGGTTCACCCCCGATTTCTGCTACCGGTTGCTCATGCGGCTCGGCTTCGCCCATCTGCGCCACTCCCAGGGGATCGGCACGCGCTATCGGATCTTCGAGGCGCTCGACCGGATCTTCCTCTCGCTGCGGGATGTCGATTGGGCGCGCACCGTGGCTTACGCCAAGGGGAATTTCGGGCAGATCTACCTCAACGTTCGAGGCCGTGAGCCCCATGGGATCGTCGAGCCTGGCCGTCATTACGAAGAGACGCGGGAGCGGCTGATCGAGGCCCTGGCCGCGATTCCGCACCCGGATCGGGAAGAGCCTCTCTTTGCGGAGATCTATCGAGGCGAGGAGATCTATACGGGGGAGCAACACGCGCTCGCGCCCGACATCCTCCTCCTTCCTGGAGACATGTCGTTCAAGGCGCTCGGCTCGATGGACTTCATCACGAACCGTTTCATCCAGCCAAGCTACGGCCAGTCGGGGGACCACCGGATGGACGGGATCCTCGTGATGCATGGTGTGCCGTTCCGGAGGGGTTACCGGATCGATGCGCGGATCCCTCCCCGGATCCTCGATATCACCCCCACGATCCTCCACCTCATGGGGATCCCCCTCCCCGACGATCTCGACGGCGAGGTCCTCCTCGATCTCTTCACGGAGCGTTTCCGAAACGAGCGGCAGATCACCTACGCCCCGGCCCACACGGGGGGAAGTGGGGGAACGATCTCCCCCGAGGAGGAGGAAGAGGTGCGAAAGAACCTCATCCGGCTCGGTTATCTCGGCTGATTCCGGTTTGCCTTTGCCCGGATCGGGTGATATATTGGGAGCCGCTCCCGCGCCTCCCCCTCCCGCCTCGCGGATCCACGAAGGGCTCCGGCGGTTTCATCGGCTCGAAAGGGGGCGTGGCGCGCAAGAGAGGAAGACGATGTTCGAGAATCTGACTCGATATGAACGTCCCACTTCGCTGGGAGAAGCCGTGGCGCGGCTGCGGATGCTCGGCCCCGCTGCAGCGGTCATCGCCGGGGGAACCGACCTCGTCGTCCAGGCACCCGCAACGGTCACCACGCTCATCGACATCATGGGCCTTTCGCTCGATCGGATCGAAAGGAGAGGAGACGGGGTCCGGATCGGTGCCACCGCGACGCTCTCCCGGATCGCGGAGTCGCCGCTCCTTCCCCAGGCATTGCGGGAAGCGGCGTATGCCCTCCCCTCCTGGCAGTTGCGGAACCGCGCCACGATCGCCGGGAGCGTCTTGAGCGCCGGCCCGAACGACGACCTTCCGACCGTCCTCCTCGCCCTCGATGCCCGGCTCCACCTTGCGGGGACGCCGGAGCGGACGATCGCGCTCGAGGGTCTTCTCGACGGGACCGAGGGGGTAGGGAAAGAGATCGTGACCGCGATCGACCTTCCGCAGGAGGCCCTCGCTGCGCGGAACCTCTTCCTCCGGGTTGCCCGGATTCCTTCCGACGCGGCGATCGTCACCCTTGCGATCAGCGTATGCGTGGAAGGAACGGAATGCCGAAGGATCCGGGTCGCGGCCGGGGGGGTGGCGGAGCGCATCCTTCGCCTGCGGAGCGTGGAAGCGGCCGTAAGCACGCTTCCCCGAACGCCGGCGGCGATCCGGAGCGCCGCCGAAGCGGCCGCCGGCGAGATCTCTCCCCCCTCCGACTTCCGGGGGAGCCGTGCCTATCGCGCCGAACTCCTCCAGGTCCTCCTCCGGCGGGGGATCACCGCCGTCCTCGTAGACGACGAACCGAGGGAGGTGATCGACCGATGATCCTCGAAGTCACCCTCAACGGGGAGGCCCGGGAGATCGAGATCTCCCCCTCCGAGACCCTCATGACCCTTCTTCGGCGGCTGCGGCTCTTCAGCGTCAAGCATGGATGCGAGACCGGGGATTGCGGCACCTGCACCGTCCTCCTCGACGGGAAACCGGTCAATTCCTGCATCCTCCTCGCCGCCCAGGCGCACGGCCATGAGATCACCACGGTCGAGGGGATCGGCACCCCCCGAAACCTTCATCCCCTCCAGACGGCCTTCCTCGACACCGGCGCGGTCCAGTGCGGCTACTGCACCCCGGCGATGATCCTCGTGGGTTACGCGCTGATCCGCGAGAAGGGCAAGGCGCTCACCGAGGCGGAGGTACGCCGGGCACTGGCCGGAACGCTCTGCCGATGCACCGGGTACGTGAAACCGGTCGAAGCGATCCTCCAGGCAGCGCAACATTCCGATTCGTGACACGGTCGGCAAAGGAGCAGACGAGATGCGCAGTTCGGTGAACGACAGGAGAGAAGCGGCTTCCCGGTCCGGCGGGCGATCACGCGGGTTCATCATCCTTCCCCTGCTCCTCCTCCTTCTCGGTGCGACAGGAGCGAACCGCTGTTCCCCGGAGGAGACGACGACGTACCTCGACAACGGTGTGATCCGGATCGGGGTGGACCGCGAGAAGGGGGGAACGATCACCTACCTCGCCGACGTTCATGCGCCGGAGGTCAACCTCATCAATTCGCACGATCTGGGGCGGGAGGTCCAGCAGTCCTACTACGCCGGTCCCCAACCGTACGGCGATCCGAACCCCTCCTGGCCCGACTGGCCCTGGAACCCGATCGGGGCGGGGGATTCGTACGGCAATCCTTCGGAGGTCCTCGAACTCGACAATGACGGGACCACGATCTACGTCCGTTCGATTCCGATGCAGTGGGCGCTCGATGACGTTCCATGCGAATGTACCTTCGAGAAGTGGATCACGCTGGAGGGGAACGTGGCCAGGGTCCGCTTCCGGCTCGTCAACGACCGTTCCGACACGACCCGCTATCCCCCCATGCACCAGGAACTCCCGGCGGTCTATACGACCGACCGCTTCCACCGCCTCTTCACCTACACGGGATCGCGCCCTTTCACGAACGATGCCCTCACCGAGATCCACAATTCCGGTCCCCCGTGGGTCTACTTCGACGCCACGGAGAAGTGGAGCGCGCTCGTGCAGGAGAACGACTGGGGGGTGGGCGTCTACAACCCCCGGCAGGAGGTGACGGTAGCCGGTTTCCACGGTACGCCCGGTTCCGGCGATCCCGAGGGGGATTCGACCGGCTACATCGCCCCGCTGCGCTCCGAGGTGATCGAATACGACACGGTCTACGAATACGAAGTCTTCCTGATCCTCGGCTACCTCGAGGATATCCGGGGCTGGGTCTATGCCCACCCCCCCACGGCTTCGTGATCGGGGCGGGGAGAGGCGACGACACCCCCCAGAGCGTGTCACGAGGGAACGGGTGGTGGGGAAGGGAACGAGGATCGACGCAATGCCCGAGGAGAAGATCGACCGGTTGATCGAGGAGAAGAAGATCGTCATCTGCGCAGGGAGCGGGGGGGTTGGCAAGACGACGACCTCCGCCGCCGTGGGGGTGGAGGCCGCGATCCGGGGGAAACGGGTGCTCGTGCTCACGATCGATCCGGCACGCCGGCTCGCCAATTCCCTCGGCCTCTCCGAGATCGGCAACGAGGAGACCCCGATTCCCGCGGAACGCTTCGAGGCCGTCGGCATCGCCCCCAAGGGGGAACTCTCGATCATGATGCTCGACATGAAGCGGACCTTCGATCATCTCATCGAGCAGTTCGCGCCCAACGCGGAGGTGCGGGAGAAGATCTTCGCGAACGACGTCTACCAGTACATCTCGGGGGCCCTCCACGGCTCCCACGAGTACATGGCGATGGAGAAGCTCTACGAGATCCATGCCCGCAAGGACTACGACCTCCTCGTCCTCGATACCCCCCCCACCCGACACGCGCTCGATTTCCTCGAAGCCCCGAAGCGGTTGACCGACTTTCTCGAGGGGCGCGTCGTGCAGTGGATCCTTCGCCCCTATCTGGCCGCAGGGCGCAAGGGGTTCAAGATCTTCCAGAAGGGGACGGCGAAACTCTTCGGAATCCTGGAGAACGTGACCGGGGTCCAGCTCCTCCAGGACGTGGCGGAGTTTCTTTTGAGCTTCCGGGACCTCTTCGATGGCTTCAAGGAACGAGCCGAGGCGGTCGATGGGATCCTTCGTGGGGAAGAGACGACCTTCCTCCTCATCACGAGTCCGCAGCGCGCCGCCCTGGCCGAGGCCCGCTTCTTCTACAAGCGGCTCGTCGCCTCCGACATGCCCTTCGGCGCGTTCATCGTCAACCGGGTGCATCCGCCATGCGCGAATTTCTCGGAGATCTACATGCGGATCACCGACTTCCTGACCACGGCGCGGGAGAATGGGATGCCCCTGGCGCATCGGCTCCCCCCCTCGATCTCGCCGCAATGCTTTCAGACCCTGATCGAGAAGACGCTCTTCAGCTTCGAGCAGAGCTACAACCTCGCCACGATCGATCTGGAGATGATCGAAGAGTTGCGCAACTTCGCGGGGCGGGAGGCGGTCGTTCGGACCGTTCCGATCTTCGACGCCGATGTCCACGACATCCGGGGCCTCACCGAGATCAATCGTTTCATCTTCGGGGAGGGGGGGGAATCCTCTCCGTCCCCTCAGGTTCCCCCCGCCGGGGGCTCGGCCGGATGACCCCTCCCGGCGTTCGGCCGGATGAGAAGCGTTCGAGTCTGCCATGAAAAATCCCCCCGGTCGGGGGGGATCCCAACCGGGGGGGAAGATCATTCAAGGCTTGGTTCGTACCGGGTGCCGCCGCATCGGCGGGCAGAGGGGGAAATCCGTCTCGCTTACCGTTGCGGCGCTTCGTTGAGGTAGATCCGGTTCTGGCCGGCGTTGGCCACCACGAGGTCGAGGGCGCCGTCGCCGTCGAGATCCCCGAAGGCGATCCCCTGGCTCTTGTCGAAGTCGAACTGGATCGTCTCCGGAAGACCGGCCTCCTGCGCATCGACGAAGTTGGCCCGTCCGTCGTTGATGCAGAGGAGATTCGTGCGGATCTCGCTTGCCGCGTCCCCGTTGAGGACGATGAGGTCGTCGGCGCCGTCGGCGTTGATGTCGATCATCGCGATCCGGTTGACGTGTGCGTCGGCACGGTGCAGGATCTCGCGGCGCACGAAGCTCTCCCCGTCGTTGCGGAGCAGGTCGATCCGGCTTCCGGCGTTTTCGCTGTAGAAGGCGATCAGCAGATCGAGATCCCCGTCGCGGTCCGCGTCACTGACCGCGATGCTGCGCGGCAGATCGGCGGCGGAGGGGAAGCGGTCGTCGAGATTCGTGACCTCGGTCATCCGGCCGCTGCCGTCGTTGCGGTAGAGTTCCGCGTTCATCCGATCGATGCCGGGTTGGATGAGGAAGAGATCGAGATCGCCGTCGAGATCCGCGTCGAAGAGCGCAGCCCGGGTCGTATCGCCGTGCGGGAGCCCCATGGTATTGAAGGCTTCCTCCTCGAAGGTGCCCCGCCCGTTGTTGAGCATCGTATAGGTCGCATCCGTGGAGAGGAGGACGAGGTCCACATAACCGTCGCCGTTGAGATCCCCATCGAGGATCTGGTGCGCGCCGACGAGGAAGCTCGGAATGTCCTTCGAGGAATCGAGGAAGGTGCCGTCCCCCATGTTCCGGTAGAGCTGCACGGTGTTCTCGTTGGCCACGATCAGTTCGAGATCGCCGTCGTGGTCGGTATCGAGCATCTTCACCTCGTTGGTGAGCGTGTTCTGCTGCCCCTTGATCGCCTCGGCCGTCACGTCGATGAAGCCACCCTGACGGTCGTTGAGGAGGAGATGGTTGATCAACTGATCCTCGGCAAAGGCCTCCATGTCGATCACGCCGTTCTTCTCGATCGCGGTGATCCCGAAGAAGAGGTCGTCGTAGCCATCCCCGTTGACATCGCCGACCGCCACGGAGGCGCTGTTGAAGCCGATTCCGGGAAGGCCGAGGTTGAGGGTGGAGGCATCGACGAAGGCCGTGTCACCGAGCGACGGATCCGCGGAGATCGCTTCGGCGTCCACGCCGCAGAGCCGGTTGAGATAGGCCCGGTCCTGATCGAGGGCATCGGCCATGACGAGGTCGGGGCAGCGATCGCCGTCGAAGTCTCCGATGGCCAGGGCACGCCCGTCGTCCTCGATCAGCGAGCCCTCCGAGGGTCCGGAGCAGGCGTAGGGGAGCCCGCAGAGGGGAATGTACTCGAAGAGGCCGAGTCCCCGGTTGAGGTAGATCGCGTTCTGGTTGTCGTAGTCTCCCACGTCGAAGTAGCCTTCCTCTTCCTTCCCCAGCCCGATGAGATCGGTGTAACCGTCGCCGTTGACATCGGTGGCCACGATATCCTCGAGGTTCGCATACGCGGTTCCGTTGAGTCCGGGCATGTTCTCGTTGCTCACATCGACGAGCCGGGTTCCGGTGTTCATGTAGAGCCGAACCTCGTAGGCGGGGACGAGGAGCACGAAGAGGGAGAGCGGCTCGTCGGGCGTCTGGAAGACCTCCGAGGCGAGACGCAGCACGATCTTGTTCGTGGCCGTCCCTTCGTCCGCCGGGAGCCAATCCTCGCTGGCATCGGTGAATCCGCCATTTTCGGAGAGGCGGTTGAGGAAGAGCCGCATCCCCCAACGATCCCCCTTGAAGCCGACGAGGATGTCACCGGCGCCGTCGCCATCGATGTCGCCGAGTTCGAGTGCAGCGGCTTTCATCCCCTCCTCCTGCGGCAGCGTGAAGGTGAAGGGCGCACGGGTCAGCGCGCCGTTGCCGGGATTGAGGAAGACCGCCACGCGGTTCTCCCCCTCCTCACGGCCGGTGGCCACGAGATCGAGATAGCCGTCGTCGTTGAGGTCCGTGAAGCCGAGCGCGGCGCTCGGAGCGGGAAAATCGCTCATCCGGCTGAAGCAACCCGTCCCGTCGTTCCGGTAGAGGTAGGCCCGGTGCTCGCTCCCGTTCCACCCCGCGAGGGCCAGATCGAGATCCCCGTCCCCATCGAGGTCTCCCAGCGCGCCCGCACGCGTGTTCACGCGGCCGATGCCCGGCAAACAGGGGATCGTTCGGTCCTCGAAACGGGGGAAACGCTCTCCATCCTTCCCCTGCATGTCGATGTAGAGCCGGTTGAACGCCTCCGCGTCGTTGAGCGTGTCGTTGAGGATCACGACGTCGTCGAGGCCGTCGCGATCGAGGTCACCCACGACCGCGCCATTGGAGACGTCCCGCACGACCGGCAGCCCCGGCGCCGTCATCACCAGCTTTCCCGAAGTCGAGGGAAGGATCCGCATCGCCTTCGGAAGTGCGGCCTCCATGCCGTCGGAATTGCGCACCACGAGATCGACGCTCCCCGGTGCCTTCATCGGAGGGATCTCGGCCTCCAGAACCCGATGCTGCTCGATCGTCCGCGTGGGAACCTCGATATCTCCAATCCGGAGCGTGGCCCCCTCGAGGAAGTTCACGCCCGTGATCGTGACCTTCCCCCCTCCCTGCGGCAGGGTTTTGGGGAAATACGCCACCACGTGCGGCTCGGAGAGGAAGCGGAAACCGTGATACGTCACGTCGTAGTCGGGATCGTCCGGGATGTAGAGCCGAATCTCCTGCGGGCCCGCCATGCTCAGATCGACCTGCGGCGTGATCACCTCGATCTTCTCCCGGTCGTAGACGGAGAGATGCGCGGCGACGCCGCCGATCAGAACGATGTTCCCCGCGTTCTTCCGGAAATTCTTCCCGTAGAGGACGAGCTTGTGCCCCCCCGTCACCGGCACCGCCTCCGGTTCGACCCGGTAGATCTCCGGATGGATCGGATCGGGGTGCCCCGTGATCTGCCCCACCTCCCCTTCCGAACAACCCACGAGCAGCATCGCCACACTGAGGAGGATGATCGACATTTTCATGACGTCTTCCTGTACCTTGAAACCTTTCATCTCGACGTTCTCCCCTGGTAAACCAAGCATGAAGAAGAAATGGAAAGACTCGGATCGAATCGAGATGAAAGTTTTGCAATGTTTGAACCAAGTCTTCGGATTCGTGGGAACGAAGGTGGGGGTTGGATAAAAAATCCTTTATTTACAGAATGTTTCAGGGAACAATCCGCTCTATCCTTGCCGGAAGGAAGTGAAGTTTTTAGTCAATAGATTGACGATTTCATTCATGCCTCCAGAGATTATCCTGTAAAATCGTGAAAATTCCGCATGCAGGCTCATTTCTTGAGTGATGATTATTTGACGATTCGCTAAAAAAACCGAAGAGGAGGGGGAGACCGCCGAACGCTGCACCCCACAGGAGGGTCGAACTGCGGGGGCTCCGGCAGGCGATGGCAGGGGTGACACGAAATGCGCCGGCGGTCTGCGCAGGAGGGTCGAACTTCGGGAACTCCGGAATCGAAGGATGAAGGGGGAGAGGTGCCCGAGAGGGGGGAAAGGGGAGAAGATCCTCCCGGAAAGGGGTGCTACCGGGAGGCCTCGGCCACGAGGAGGTCGCACGTCTCCCGATCGATGTTCGTGAAACGGATCACTTCGAGGGGACTTTCGGGGAAACGTTCGCAGAACTTTCGGGCGGTATCGAGGAGGATCGCGGCGCAGCGGGCTTTCGGAAAGCCGAAGATCCCGCTGCTGATCGCCGGGATCGCGATCGAGCGGAGTTTCCGTTCATGGGCGGCCAGAAGGCTTTCCCAGACCGCGCTCTCGAGGAGGGCATCCTCGTGGGCGTTCCCCCCCTGCCACACCGGCCCCACGGCATGGATCACGCAGGCGCAGGGGAGGTTCCCCGCGCCGGTCACGGCGACCTTTCCGGTCGGCACCGGTCCATGCTCGCGAACGTAGGCATCGCTCTCCTCCTGGATCGTCTTCCCCCCCTTTCGAACGATCGCCCCGGCGACGCCGCCCCCGTGGGCCAGGTGGGAATTGGCCGCATTGACGATCGCATCGACGCGCTCTTCGGTGAGATCCCCCTGCCGGATTTCGATCCGTTTCCCGCCGGCAGCCTCGATCGTCATCCTGCACGCGCTCATCTTCTTCCCTCCCCTACGCCCTGGAAGGATGCAGGCCGCGTTTCCCCCTTCGCCGGCGCAGCCAGGGGAGGAGGAACGCGCCACCCGAGGTGAAGAGAGCGATCGTTCCGGGTTCCGGCACCGTGCCCGCGTTGTAGGTGAAGTTGTCGAGGAGGAAGCCGCTGTAGGAAGATCCTCCAGTCGCCTTGAATACGACCTTGTCGACACCGAAGAGGTTGGCTGCAAACCAGTCGTAACGTCCCGCGTTCAGATCGACCGTGACCGAACCGACGAGCACGCCGTGCCGGTATCCCAAGACGGTGAGTTGTCGCGCACCCGCCGTGGGGTGGTAGTCGTCGTTGATCGACATGGCGGAAACGAAGGCGCCGTTGAAGTCGAATTCTACCCCCCCGTGGGTCACGGCAAACCCATTGTAGGCGAGGAGCGCATATTCACCCGATGGAGAACCGTAGGTGTTGTGCAACCATCCCTCGGTATAGTTGTCGCTTGCCGCATAGAGGTGCCAGTAGTAGCTCGGCGTCTGCCAGAGGAAACCCGCATAGGCGACGGAAGGACTGAGATACTCGTAGTACGGCTCGGTCGTCAGATCGTCGAAGTCCACCGTGACCGCCTCCGCCTCCATCGCAACGGTCAGCGAGAAGCATACGACGCCGAAGAAAAGGCTGGTTTTTCGCATGCATGGCTCCTTTCCGGATGCTTGGGAGTCCCCGATTCGATGACTCGGACATGTGATGATCCCATACTATCAGAAAGTCCCCGAAAAGACAAGATCATCTCCTGCGTCAATCCAGGGCGATCGCTTCTTCCAGAAGGGGGCATACCCTTTTTTTTCTCTCTCCCATTCCCGACGCTGGATGAACGTGGGAGGTGGGACGTGGGAGGAAGGCTGAAAAATCGTGGCGTTCGACACGGGGCGTGGGGGCTCCAACCCCCATGATCATGGGCGCCATGCGGTTTACTTTTGAGAAACTCGTATGCTAAGCTGAAGGGTGAACTTCCGCTGGACGTTCCCCTCACATTTTCGGAACAGGAGCCGGGAGGCGGTGTCGGTCCGTTTCCCGGGCGATGGAGAAGGCATCGATGGGAGTGCAACGACGTATCGCCTGGATCATACTTCTTCCCCTCTTCTGCTTTGGTTCGGGATGCACGGGGGAGGGGGAGAAAGCGCAGGAAGGCTTCGAGCGGATCGGCGTGGAGGGTGCGCCGGCCTTTGCACTCGAATGTCTGATCTGCGGAGGGGAGGATCCCGTTCCGGCGACCTGTTCCAACTGCGTGACCTGCGACGGGAGTGGCCCCGAGTTCTGCGAGGAATGCGCCAACTGCCTCGACTCCGACCGGGATCTGATCTGCGACGTCGATGACAACTGTCCCTTCGTCTGCAACCCCGACCAGCAGGATACCGATGAGGACGGGATCGGGGATGCCTGCTGCATCGATGCGGACGGAGATGGCTTCTGCGACTGTCCCGACGACGACGGAGACGGTCTCTGTAACGACGTAGACAACTGCCCCGACGTTTGTAACGCGGACCAGGCCGATACCGACGGCGACGGGATCGGAGATGCCTGCGACCCCTGCGTGAACGATCCCGACGTCGATGGCGACGAGGTCTGTGAGACGGACAACTGTCCGACCGTGGCGAATCCCGATCAGGCGGACGCCGATGGGGACGGCGTCGGGGATCTCTGCGACAACTGTCCGAGCGATGTCAACGCGAACCAGACGGATACCGATGGCGACGGGATCGGGGATGCCTGCGACCCCTGTCCCGGTCTTCCCGGTCCCGGCGGTGGTGATGGCGACGGCGACGGCGTTCCCGACGTCTGCGACAATTGCCCCGCCGATGTCAACACGAACCAGGCGGACGGCGACGGCGACGGGATCGGGGATGCCTGCGACAACTGTGGATCGACCCAGAACCCCTTCCAGGAGGACTTCGACGGCGATGGCGTCGGGGATGCCTGCGACAACTGCGTCGATGTCGCCAACCCGAACCAGACCGCGGCCAACGATGGCGATCCCTTCGGGGACGCCTGCGACAACTGCCCGAATGCGAACAACCCGAACCAGGAGGACGCCGACTTCGACGGGGTGGGGGATCTGTGCGACAACTGTGTGAACCTCTACAACCCCGATCAGGCCGCCTCGGGAGATACGGATAATTTCGGGGACGCCTGCGACAACTGCCCCAACACCCCGAACAACGACCAGGCGGATGCCGACCTCGATGGGATCGGGGATGCCTGCGACGACTGCAACGACATCGACCGTGACGGGCTCTGCGACTGCCCCTCGATCGACTCCGACAACGATGGGGTCTGCGACGCGGACGACAACTGCCCCTACCTGACGAATGCCGATCAGGCGGATGTCGATCTCGACGGCATCGGAGATGCCTGCGATTTCTGCCTCCCCTCCGGAAAGGGCGTCGTTCCCCAGGAAAGCGAGGCCGAGGTCTGCAACTGCCCCGACGGACCCGACAACGACAACGACGGGATCTGTGACGCGGACGACAACTGCCCGAACATCCCGAACAACGACCAGTCCGACATCGATGGGGACGGGATCGGTGACGTCTGTGACGATCTTTCGCTTGCCAACGCCGACGCCGCGTACGAGGGGCTTGCCGCCGCGGATGGCGCGGGATTCTCGGTCGCCGGCGCCGGGGACGTCAACGGCGACGGCCAACCCGATTTTCTCGTCGGTGCACCGGGTAACCCGGGGCATGTCTACCTCTTCTTCGGCCGGAGTTCGGGGTGGCGGCAGGCCACGCTCGCCGATGCGGACTACGTCTTCACCGGCGCCGCCCAGGAGGCGGGATACGCCGTGGCCGGCGTCGGAGACTTCAACGGCGATTCCTTCGACGACTTCGTGATCGGGGCCCCGTCGGCCGGTGCCTCGGACGGGAAGGTCTATCTCGTTCTTGGACGAAGAAGCTGGCCCTCGGGCGAAATCCTCCTCGAACAGGACGCCGACGCGGTCTATGCCGGGACGAACGGGGAGGGCGCAGGGCTCGCCGTGGCGCGGCTCGGGGACGTCACGGGAGACCACCTCGAAGACTTCGCCGTCGGCGCCCCGCTCCACAACGCCGCAACGGGACGGGTCCACCTCTTCTTCGGCCGCACGACCGGCGTGCCCTCCCAGCTCACCCCCGACGTCACCCTCGCCGGGGAGAGCGCAGGCTCGCTGGCGGGATCGGCGGTGGCCGGGATCGGGGACGTCAACAACGACAACATCGCCGACTTCATCGTCGGGGCGCCCGGATTCGAGCCGAATTTCTCGCAGCCGAAGGCGGGGAAAGCGTACATGTTCCTCGGCCGTGCCTCGTGGGATGGGATCACCTCACTCTCCGCGAATGCCACGGGTTCCTTCCGGGGAACCGCGGCAGGGGACGAGGTGGGCTTCTCGGTCGCCGGGGCCGGGGATGTCAACGGCGACGGCCTCGACGACTTCCTCGTCGGCGCCCCCTTCTCCGGCGGCCCCTCCGACACAGGGGGCGTCTACCTCTTCCTCGGCAAGACCGCCGGGTGGCTCCGCGACCGGCTCATCGATGACGATGCAGACGTCCTCTACACGGGAAGCGGGACGAACGACCTCGCCGGCTACGCCCTCGGGGGTGGAACGGACATCAACCAGGACGGCTTCGACGACTTCCTCGTGAGCATGCCGCAGGCCGACCTCCAGGGAGGAACGAGCGGCACCGGAAAGGTCTTCGTGATCTACGGCCGCAGCACGCTCGGGACCGTTGGCAACACCCCCCTCCCCACCGTGATCGGACTCCCCTCCTCGATCGGCCAGGCCGCGGGCCTGAGCTACGTGGGAGAGGACGTCGATACCTTCACCGGCTCCGCCGTGGCGATGCCGGGGGATGTCAACGGCGACCTCTTCCCCGATCTCCTCGTGGGCGCGGCCGACTTCACGAATGGGGCCGCGCAACAGGGGAAGGCCTACCTCCTCTTCGGCGTGGGTCCCGGCACGAGTCCCTGCCGGGCCTCGGGGGTGAGTTGCAGTGAATGCGTCTCGGGGCGTGACACCGACGGCGATGGCGTCTGTGACGACCTCGACAACTGTCCCTTCCGGGCCAACTCCGACCAGACCGATACCGACGGCGACGGAATCGGGAACGTCTGCGACAACAGCAGTTGCACGAACGGGATCGATTCCGACGGGGACGGGGTCTGCGACGCCTCGGATCCCTGCCCCTACCGCCCCGGCACGACCTGTCTCTGCCCCGGGGAGAGCCCGGCGAGCGGTTCCTGCGACAACTGTTCCACGGTTTTCGGTTCGAACCTCACCGACACCGACTTCGACGGGGTCGGGGACATCTGCGACAACTGCCGGGATTTCCCCAACCCCGACCAGCGGGATACCGACGGCGACGGGGTCGGGGATGCCTGCGACAACTGCCCGAACGATTTCAACGCCACCCAGTCGGACATCGATGGGGACGGAATCGGGGATCCCTGTGACAATACCCCGTCGGTCGCCGCGATCTATCCCCCCTTCCTCCCCCAGGGCGCCGCCGGGTGGGAGATCACCCTCTACGGCTCCGACTTCAAGAGCAACACCCAGGTGGCCTTCAGCGGTCCCTCCGACATCCAGGTGATCGACACGACCTTCGTGAACGACCCGGACCATCCCCACCTCATCGTGGAGGTGAACGCGGACGACCTCGCCCAGGTCGGCAACCGGAACATCACCGTCTCGAATCCCGGAGGGGGGAGCACGACCCTGACGAATGCCGTTCTCGTCTTCGGTTGCCAGGGGATCGGCAACCTCTGTGATTCCCGATTCACGGGGCAGTACTGTATCTTCGCCGGGGGAGAGGCCCAGCCGATCTCGATCACGCAGGATGGCGACAACCTGCTCGTGGCCGTCGATCTCATCTTCACCAACGCGGAGACGATCATCGATGGATCGGGCGCCCTGGTGCCGAGTGACCCCGCAACGGTCTTCACCGCCGATCTCTCCGGAACGATGCCCGACGGAAGCACGCTGACGACTACCCTCACAGCCACAAGCACGAGCTTTGACAGTGGGGGATTGGCACGCACGATCAGCGGCACGTACGATTCGACCGTCACGGACACGGGAGGAAGCCAGACCTTCGCGCAGTCCGGCGGCTTCACGGTCGTTCGGGGGCAGTGCAGCGACGGCCCCACGATCACCCAGATCTATCCGCCTTTCGCCCCGCGCAAGGCGGTCGATTGGCTCGTCACGCTCTACGGGGTCAACCTCGATCCCGCCTCCCAGGTCGATTTCAGCGGCACGGGGATCACGGTCAACAGCGTCACCTTCGTCGATGACGCCCATCCCCATCTCGACGTCTCGATCGATGTCGCCCAGAACGCGCCGCTGGGCTTCCGCGACATCACCGTGGTCACCCCCGACGGCGGGACGATCCTCCCCAATGCCTTCCGGATCGTCGGGTGCGACGGACCCACCCCAGGTGTCTGCGACTCCCTCTACACGGGGCAGTATTGCGACGTGCAGGCAGGCAACGTGCTGCCCGTCAGTTTCTCCCAGGACGGGGACCGTTTCTTCGTCTCGATCGACTTCGTGAATACGGATGCCGGCGTCGTCCTCAACGGAACCGGAAGGCTCACCCCCGACAACCCCGACGTGATCTTTTCCGTTGATGCCGGTGCGCTCATCCAGGACGGCAATACGCTCGTCGTCGTGCTCCGGATCATGGATGCGCAGCCCCCCAACGCGCAGGCGCAGACACTCTCCGGGGAGTTCGACTCCGTGGTGATCGCCCCCGATGGCACGATCCTCGATACCGAATTCGGCACCTTCTCCGCGGAGCTTGGCAAGTGCCTCAACTTCGGAGGGGTTTTCTGCGCCTCCTTCTCGAACAATCTCTTCCCCAACGATGTCGATCTGACACTCATCCAGCTCAGCAATGCCTCCCTGGACGCCTCCCTCGATCTCCAAAACGTCGTCGGCTTCGAGACGACGCTGACCGGCACCGGCACCACGAACGCGGATCTCATCACCGCGCTCGATCTGGCCGGAACCCTCGTGGGGGGGGAGGCAATGACGCTCTCCATGCCCACCACGGCCACGACCTTCGAGGGGCGCAACGCCGTCACGCTTCAGGGGAACTATAGCGCCGATATCGCCGGAACGATCACGACCGGCACCTACACGGCGAACCGGGGGACTTGTTCCGGCGTCACCGGGGTTCCGGTGATCACGAGCATTACTCCCGACTTCGGCCCGCAGGGGGCCACCGGCATGCCGATCGAGATCCGAGGGGAGAACCTCGCGGCATCCACGCTCGTGCGCTTCAGCGGCACGGGAATCTCCGTCGTCTCCGTCGTGGAGGATACCTCCGAGACGAACCCCTTCCTGCGCGTTACGATCGATATCGCCGCCAATGCCACGATTGGCCTTCGCAACGTCACCGTCGAGAACGTGGGAGTGGGACAGACGACCTTCATCGATGGCTTCGAGGTCAAGGGGTGCCAGACCTTCTCCGATGCCGACGGGGATGGCATCTGTGACGCCGTGGACAACTGCCCCGAAATCAACAATCCCGATCAGGCCGATTCCGACGCCGACGGTGTGGGCGATGCCTGCTGCTGCCTCGACGTCAACCAGGATGGCTTCTGCGACACCGGCGCGCCTCCCGGGGTCTGTAGCTGCGAGGATACGAATGCCGACGGCGAGTGTGACAACTGTCTCCCTGGCTCGATGACCGACACCGACGGGGACGCGCTCTGTGACCTCTACGACAACTGCCCCTTCCGGGCCAACGCGGACCAGCTCGACCGCGACGGGGACGGCGTGGGGGACTTCTGCGATCCCTGCCCCGACACAGCAGGGACGGCAAGCTGCGATCCGTGCGAGTTTTCCGACCCCGATTCCGACGGCGATGGCACGACCGACGCCTTCGACAATTGTCCCTTCGTCCCGAACCCGGGCCAGGAGGACGCCGATGCCGACGGCCTCGGGGATCTTTGCGATCCCTGTGACGGCGACGAGGTGAGTGGATCGGGCCCCTGCGCTTGTCCGAACACGTTTGCCGATTCCGACGCCGACGGCGTCTGCGATGCGATCGACAACTGCACGACGGCGCCCAATCCCGACCAGGAGGACAGCGAGGGGGATCGGATCGGGGATGCCTGTGACCTCTGCGACATCATCCCTCCGGTTTGTCCCACCTGTCCCCGCGAGATCCCCGACCCCTGTTCGAGTACCGAGGCTTCGATCGATTCCGACGGTGACGGCGTTGCCGATGTCGCCGACAACTGTCCCTTCCTGCGCAACGCGGATCAGACGGATACCGATCTCGACGGCGTCGGCGACGTCTGCGACATCTGTCCCGATCAGCCGCAAGGCCCGGTGATCACGGAGGTCATTCCCAACCAGGGACCGCAAGGCGCAGGGAAGGGAACGCTCCCGGGTGAGGGGGGGGACGGCTTCACCCTCTTCATCCTCGGGAAAAACTTCCAGGATGGGGCGACCGTCACCTTCTCCGGCGGGGGGATCACGGTGAACCGGGTGACCCTCGACACCTGTGTCCAGTCGGACGGAACCCGGCAGCCCTGCCTCGTCACCCAGATCGATATCGCGGGGAACGCCTTCCCGAACGCACGGGACATCCGGGTGACCAACCCCGACACCCGAACGACGATCGGGCGCTTCCTCTTCACGGTCCTCGAATGCGCCGGTTCCGACGGCGACAGTGATGGCGTCTGCGACACCCTCGACAACTGCCCGGCGATGTACAACGCCGACCAGCAGGATGCCGACCGGGACGGCACGGGCGATGCCTGCCAGAATCCCACCCTCTCGGCCGTGCGCCCCGCAAAGGGGCCCAGGGGGGCCAGCGGACTCTTCGTCGAGCTGTCGGGAAGCCGCGTGACGGCGCGTTCCACCGTCTCCTTCGCCCCCGCTCTGGGAATCACGGTTTCGGGGAAACGTCTCATCTACCACGGCTTCGATCCGACGCTCCAGCTCACGACGAGCATCGCGGACACCGCAGCGACCGGAGACCGGACCGTGAAGCTCAAGAACCCGGCCAGTCCGGAGACGACGGGCACCTTCACCGTCGTCGGCTGTACCAACAGCGGTGACGTCGATGGCGACGGGGTCTGCAACACCGCGGACAACTGTCCCACCGTGGCCAACGCGGATCAACGCGATTCCGACTTCGACGGGGTGGGGGACGCCTGTGTCTCCCTCCCCCAGATCCTCATCGTCCGGCCGGCAAAGATCGGGGTGGGGGCCACGAACGCGATCCTCCAGATCGGGGTGGCCAACTACGTGCCCGGCTCCACGGTTACGATCAGCGGCGACGGGATCACGATCGATTCCGTCACCTACCCCTACGAGTTCCCGGCGCGCTTCTTCCAGAACGACCCCGAGGTCACCTTCCCCGACTACAACGTCCCCGTGACGATCGTGGAGGTCCAACTCGACGTGGCGGCCAACGCCACGGAGGGCTTGCGCAACGTCACGGTTTCCACGACGACGGGTCTGAGCGCGGTCGGTTTCGAGGCGCTCGAGGTCGTGGGCTGCACGCTCCCGACCGATACGGATGGGGACGGCGTCTGCGACGATGCGGACAACTGTCCGTTGGCGGCCAACGCGAGCCAGGCCGACATCGACTTCGACGGGGTCGGGGATGCCTGCGAGAGTGCGCCGGCGAACCTCGCCGCGATCCCCGATTTCGCCTTCTCCTCCCCGACCGGGACCCTCACGAACTACGCGGTCTCGATCCTCGGGGACAACCTCCTGCCCGGAACCACGGTCTCCTTCCCCTGCCCGAGCGGGTGCACCGGAGGCTCGAAGGTCGATGTCACCGCCGCCACCTTCGTCCCCTTCTTCAACGACCTTCACCTCCTGATCCGCGTTCTTCCGAACGCGACGCCGATCTTCCGGGATATCGCGGCGAACAATGGGCGGGGCACCGGTACGGCGCCCGATGCCTTCGAGATCCGCGATTGCAGCGGCCAGCCCGACACCGATTCCGACGGCGTCTGCGATCCGCTCGACAACTGCCCGAATACCGCGAACCCCACCCAGCGGGACGTCGATTTCGACGGCAAGGGGGACGCCTGCGAGGATGGGCCGGTCGTTACGAAAATCACGCCCGACAAGGGGCCCAAGGGGCAGACGAACTTCACCGTCACGATCGAGGGGCGCAATATTCTCGAAGGGGCCACGGTCGCCTTCAGCGGAAGCGGGATCCTGGTTCGCAACGTCGAATACGTCAACCCCGGCGTGCCGGAGATGCTCCCCTATCTGCGCGTGAGCCTCGACATCTCGATCAACGCCGCCGCGGGTCCCCGCGACGTGAGCGTCACGAACCCCGACGGGCGATCGTGCGTGATCCTCAAAGGGTTCACCGTGACGTCCGCGCTCGCCCCGCTCGTCTTCGAGGTCGATCCGCCCAGTTCCAAGCGGAACCGCACCTTCGTCTTCCTGACGATCCGGGGGGCCAATTTCGTCAACGGCAGTGGTCTCGACGTCACTTTCGGGACCAGCCGGATCGTGGTGAACTATATTCGTTTCATCTCGCAGACCGAACTCCTCGTGAACATCTCGCTGCCCGGGGATACCCCCCTTGGCCCGAGCGACGTGACGGTCACGAATCCGGATGGCCAGAGCGCGACCGGTAGCGGTCTCTTCGAGGTCCTCCCCGACGCGGGTCCGCTCGTGGTCGATTACGTGATCCTGGAGGATCCGGCCACCCCCGGGCCGGGCAACGGCGACGGTGTGGCCAATCCGGGAGAACGGCTGCGCGTGCGCCTCGGGCTGCGCAACGACGGCCCCGACACCGCCACCGCTGGAACGGCCGTGATCTCCTCCACCGATACGACCAACGTCTCCCCCGGTGACTACGGCCCCGTCGCCTTCTCCGACGTCGCGGGGGGGAGTGTCGTCGAGGTTCCCTTCGAGGTGCTCGTGGCCTCCTCCGCCGCTCCGAACACCGTCGTCCCCTTCGACGTCGAGGCGACACCGGGCAATGCCGAGACCTTCACCGACACCTTCAAGATCGAGATCTTTGCGCCGACAACGCGCTTCTTCGATCTTCTCGAGGTCGTGATCGACGACGACCAGTTCGCGCCGAGCAACGGCAACAACAACGGTTCGATCGAACCGCCGCCGACCGACGAGGTGGTCGAGATCCGGCTCCGGATCCGCAACCGGCTGCCGGTGACCGCCCGTAACGTGACGGCCCGCATCGAGACGGCGGATCCCTTCCTGACGCTGCTGAGCGACACGGTTTCCTTCGGGGACATTGCGGCCGGTCAGGTGGGGCTCTCCACGCCCTTCCTGATCACGATCGATCCGGCTACCCCCTTCGACCATGCGGCGGTGAGCAACGCGATCTTCCTGGCGGACGACCTCTTCGCCTCCCCGACCGAGGCCTTCACGCTCATCCTCAACCCGGAGAATCCCTTCATCGTCAACGATGGGGGGGACAGCGCTCCGCCGCCCGCTTCGGCCTCCCCGGCTCGCCAGAGCGGAACGGTGACGCTGCGTGCCGCCGTGGCCGCGGCCAACGCGGACCCGCAGCGCAACGTGATCCAGATCGACCCCTCCGTCTCCTCGATCACGCTCGATGCCCCGGTCACCTTCACGGGGAAGGGGGATACGCTCAACGGCGGCCTTGGGCGCAACGCACCCGTCGAGATCCGTCCCTCCGCCGCCTTCCTCGCCAACTATCCCGACCAGGCCGCCATCGTCGTGCGGAAGGTGAACGACACCGACAAGCCGGGAGAACTCGTTGCACTGCGCAACGTCCGGCTCATCGGATTCCCCGTCGCCGTCGAGGCCGACGGAGGCCTCTGCACCACCGTGGAGAACAGCACGATCGAGAGCACCCTGACGAACTCGCGCGGTGTCTCGGTCAAGGGGGGAGCCACCGTCACCCACGTCAAGAACTGTGCGATCACCGTCGATGACATCGCGATCGATATCACGCAGGGAGCGGCCTCGAACCTCGTGAACAATACGATCAGCGGCGGGAAGATCGGCATCAGCATCATCGGCGGATCGGTCTCCGACGGGAACTCGATCTTCGGAAACACCCTCACCGATCAGGCCGATACGGCCATCTTCATCGCTTCTTCGGCGAATACGATCCTCTCGAACACCGTGCTCGGGGCTGCGAACTCCGGGATCACCCTCGATGTGATCGCCGCCGACAACCTCGTCTCTTCGAACCTGATCGGCATCGATGGCAACAGCAACGTCTCCCTCAACGGGCTTGCCGGCATCGATCTCCTCTCCAATGCCGACGGGGGCGCCCACGACAACACGATTCAGGAGAACGTGATCGTCAACGGTCCGATCGGGATCCGCCTCGGGAAGAACACCGGCGCCAACCTCCTCAAGGGGAACACGATCGTGCGGGATGTCGGTTTCACCGCCGAGACGATCGGGATCTTCCTGGCCGGGATCGACACCTCCTCGAAGACGGCATCCCCCTTCCTCGACTTCCCCGAGGTTTCTCCCTTCGACGACGAAGCGGCGTTCCTCGCGCGGGTTGCCGGCTTCGGGATTCCGGAGCTTCCCCTCGATCCTGCGGAACCCGAACCCCTCCAGAACACGCCGGGGAACAACCGCGTCGCGTTCAACACGATCACCGCCCAGAATTTCGGCGTGGAGACCGAGGTGAACACGCCGGGGGGGAATACGATCGAGCGGAACGTCGTCGATGCGATCCCCGACTTCGGCATCGGGATCCGCGTCCGCTCCGCGGCCGGCGGCTACACGGTGAACCGCAACACGGTCACCGCGGCGACCGCCGCGCTCGGCACGACCGGCATCAAGCTCAACGGATCGCCGGACAACCGGCTGCAGGGGAACATCGTCGAGGACCACACGACCGGCTACGGCATCCGGGTGGACAACAGCGCGCGGACGCTGATCGGGGGAACCGGCGGCGTCGGAAACTGCAACGTCACGAGCACTTCCGAGGTGAATTGTCTTACGAACAACTTCATCGGGATCTTCCTCGGCGGCACCGGCACGACCGATGCCACTGTGCAGGAGAACATCCTCTCCGGTCAGATCGTCTATGGGATCTACCTCTTCAATGTCGCCGCCGCCCAGGTCACCGGCAACACGGTGACGAACACCGGAAATACCGCCGGAGACCTCGGGACCGGCATCTTCCTGGCCCGCACGAGCAACGATACGATTCTGGAGAACCTCGTCTCCACCTCGAAGCTCAACGGGATCCACCTCAGCAGTGCGCCGGACAACACGATCCAGGCCAACACCGTGGAACAGAACGGCAAGGCGGGGATCCGGATCGAGAACTCGGACAACGTCACGGTGATCGAAAACTTCTCCCACCAGAACAGCGAGGAGGGAATCACCGACAATCCCGGCGCCGGCAACAACACCTACCGCGCGAACCGCGTCGATCAGAACGGGGGCGCCGGCATCGGGATCCGCTCCTCCTTCAATACGGTCGCCGGCAACATCGTGACGCGCAACCTCCACGGGATCACCCTCGTGCGTGATCCCGACGAATTCGAGACTCCCGAGGATCTCATCGCGGGCAACACGATCGGGGGCGACAACCCCAGCGACGGGAACCTGATCGGCACCGACGGATCGAGCAACCCCGATCTCGGCAACCTCCGTCACGGCATCCTCCTCCAGGCGGTCCGTGACAACAATGTCGTGCGCAACAACACGGTCACGCGCAACGGCTGGGCCGGCATCGCCGCGATCGAGACCGACAGCGACCGGATCAAGGATGTCGACGAATATGGCGCCTCCTCCGCGGAGAACGTGATCGCGCAGAACACCGTCGTCGGAAACGGCGGCCGCGGCCTCGACACGCAGCTCGGCAACGACATCGGCAAGGAGGAGGGGATCTACCTCTCGGGGGCTTCCCCGCAGGTCACCGGCAACGACATCCGCGACAACCACGGAGACGGGATCCTCGCGACCTTCCACTTCGGCACCGAGGGTTCGATCTCGACGCTCGGGGACGACACGCCGAGCAAGCCGCGGATTTTTGGCAACAGCCTTGACGGCAACGGCCGCGTCCAGATCGCCTTCCTCGAACATCCCCCCACCCCGCCGAGCACGACGACGAACTGTTCCTTCGATCCCGATCTCGATCCTCAGCCCGACGAGCGTGAGGTCCTCCCCTACGTCGAATGCGCGCTCACCGAGATCGCGGCGGCGAACACCTTCTTCGGCGGAACGCCCACCACGGTCACTCCGGCCGACATCGGCACACACAAGGCGAAGGTGAGCAGCGAGTGGTGGGGGCGGATCCAGGTGCGGGACGCGGAAGCCTCCGATCCCAACGTCTGGGTGGCCGATGCGCAAACCCTCGTCTTCTATCTCAACGACGACGCGGCCGCCGATGCGACGGGAACGACGGACGCGCAGGGAGAAGCACCCGCCACCGGGGTGCGCAACGAGGTGACGACCTGGTTCCGCATCGGGGGGGCGATCATCGATGATTCCGACACCTTCATCCCCTTCTACGACAATCCGAACACCGGCGGGATCGAGGGGCATACGATTGCGGCCTTCAAGAACCTCCAGTCCCTCTCCACGACCTACAGCTTCGACGGTGTCAAGCCCAACGACACGAATGTTGCGACGTTCGGGAATGTCTCCGACGTCTCCTCCTTCCCCGGTCTGACCTTCACCCGTTTCCAGGCGGCGCAGATCGGGATCTTGACCACGGTCGTCAACGTCACCGATTTCGAGG
>CAZTSL010000049.1:8334-31730 GCA_964616915.1 uncultured bacterium | reverse complement strand
GGGGTCAGCCCTTGCCGTGGGGGGGGAGGGGACAGGCCTCACCCTCCGGTCCCCCCCTCTCGATCGCTTCGAGGCGTTTCTTCAGGTCCGCCTTGATCTCCCGGACCCGGGTGAGGTCGGGATATTTCCCCCCCTCGGCCTTCCGGTCGTAGAGGACCTCGCCATTGGCGGTCACTTCGAGGCGCCCCTCCGCAACCGGAATGAGGGTGACGGGGGTATCACTTCCGAAGGCATGCCAGATCTCGGTCGCCATCCAGGCGGCCAGGGGCAGATACCCTCAAACGACGCAATACTTGATCTCGATCGTGATCTTTCCGCGATAACGATCCTCCATCTCGAGCCCTCCTTATGCCGTTTGGATCAAAACACGACCCCGAGACCGACGGTGCCGTAGATCCCATTGTTGCTCACCGAGCCTCCGCCCGCCTTGATCTTCTGGCCGATGCCGCCAAGGTCGAGGGTGAGCCGGAGATGTTCCGTGAAGAAGAGTTCCGCCCCTACGAACCCCTGCCCGCCGACGGCGATCCTGGCATCCGTGACGTCGTGCGGCACCGAGATGTTCGGCCCCCCCCCGACGTAGAAGGAGAAGCGGGAGAAGGGGTTCCAGTTGATGTGGAAGAGGATGTTGGGCAGAATGACGGATGTGGCCGGATCGTAGTCGGCCTGCCCCTTCGTGCCCGACGAGAAGAGGAAGAGATAGGTGGGGCGAAACTCGATGGAGCCGAGGGGGAAGAAGTTGCTCGTGGCCATCACGTGGAAGCCCCCCCCCGCCCCGAAGCGTTCCCCGAGCAGACCGCCGAAGCCATCGAGGCCGAACGAAACCTCCTTCTTGCGGAAGGTCTCGTATTCCTCGGCAGAGGAACGCGAAACGAGCAACCCGAGCATACAGCTCAGGAAGAGCGCGATCGAAAGGATGATCCTTCTTCCCTTCACGGTGATCCCTCCTCGTCCTTGGCAGCGTGGGTTCCATTATACCAGAGGAACGAGGGGCCGACAACCACGTTTCCATCCTCTTTTCTACGCCCGATGCAACGGGGTCTTCCCCCTTTCGGGGGCGCGTTGAACTTTCACGCCGTTGTGATAGACTGGGCGAGCGCAGGCGGAAAGGGAATCGTTGGACGCAGCACGTGGAGAAAGGGACAAGATGCGAGTACTCGTCACCGGAGGGACCGGTTTTCTCGGAGGACACCTCATCGATGCGCTCGTGGCTCGGGGGGATGAGGTCCGGGCGCTCGTGCGCGATTCTTCCCGCAGCCGGCGGGAGGCCGAGCGGCTCGAACGACTCGGCGTGACGCTCGTTCGGGGGGATCTCTCCAACCGCAAGGAGATCGCGGAGGGCGCCCGCGGCTGTTCGGTCGTTTTCCACTGCGCCGCGATCGCCTCCGATTGGGGGAAATACGAGATCTTCCACCAGGTCAACGTCGAAGGAACCCGCAATGTTCTTGGCGCCTGCCAGGACGTGGGGGTCGCCCGGCTCGTGCATGTCAGCTCTCCCTCCGTGATCTTTGCGCACGAGGACCAGGTCGATGTCGATGAATCGGTCCCCTATCCGACGCGCTTCCGGGACCCCTACTGTGAGACGAAGGCCAAGGCGGAGGCGATCGTGCTGGCGGCCAACGGGGAGGGGGATGTGACGACGACGGCGCTGCGCCCCCACGCGATCTGGGGTCCGCGGGACATGACGATCCTCCCCCGGATCGCAGAGGCGGCCAGGCGAGGAAGGCTGCGCATCATCGGGAACGGCAAGAATCGGGTGAGCACCTGCTACGTCACGAATGCGGTCGATGCGCTCCTCCTTGCCGCAGAACGGGAGGAGGCCGCGGGGAATGCCTACTTCATCACCGACGGAGGCTCCCACAACGCCTGGGAGTTCTTCGACAAACTCCTGGCCGCCGTCGGACTCGAAGGCCCCAAGCGATCGATCCCCTTCGGGGTGGCCTATGCGATCGGTACGGTCATGGAGTGGGCCTGGCGCTTACTCCCCCTCTCCGGTCATCCGATCGTGACACGCTACGGGGTCGCGCATCTGGCCCGGACGACGACCTACACGATCGAGAAGGCCAGGCGCGATCTCGGTTATACCCCCCGCGTCGGCCTGGAGGAGGGACTGGAGGCGGTCCGGGCCTGGGTCGAGGAGATCGGAGGGATCGATCGGCTCATCGGGGGCGTATAGGCGGGTTCACCTCGGTGATTCGGGAGACCCCTCCATCCGTGACCCGCGAAGGTCGATCCCTCGCGCATGGAGAGGTGTCCCCCGATCCCGATGCGCGGCGCCTGGGGCCGTTCCTGACGCCCTGACGCCCTGACGCCCTGACGCCCTGATGCCCTCATGCCCTGATGCCCTCCCGGGGAAGATGCGATTGCCTTGGGGAGCCGTCTCCCCATCGTGGCAGGCACCGGTGAGAATTCTTTTGACGTTTTCGTGCGCTTCTGCTATCTATGATGTCGGGATGGAGCATGATCCCCCGTTCGCAGAGGGCTCAGCGAGGGAGGAGATCGATGAACGAAGCATTCGTGGCGGTGAGCGCAGGTTTTCCGAAAGGAGGCGGAGCGATTCTCCGAGGTCCTCACCATCTGCGAGGATGAACGATCCGGGAGGAGGAGGCGTCTCGCGAAGCACCATGCCGGAGGAGGGTTGTCGATGTCGATGCCATCGAGCGGGAATCTCAAGGACCTGCACCTCGTCGAGTTGCTCCACCAGGTCACCTTCGGCCAGGAGACGGGCTGTCTCACGATCGAGGAGGAACCCTATCGGTTGCATCTCTACTTCGAGAAGGGGATCCTGAGAGGGGTCACCTCCAATTTCATTCCGAACCTCGACATCGCCTCGATTCTGCTGATGAAGGGGATCATCACCCCGGAGGCGGGCGAGCGGCTGACGGAACGGATCCGTGGGGCGGATGGGGCGGAGGAAGTCGTGGCCGAGGAACTGAAGGATATCCCCCCTGCCACGATGCATAGTGCGCTTCGGCTCCAGGCCCGATCGAAGTTCGTCAATCTCTTCAAATGGACGCGGGGACGTTTCACCTTCGATCGGGATACTTTGCCGCCGGAGCCGCGGATTCTCACCGGGGCCGATATGCTCTCCATCGTCCTCAAGGCGGTGGAGAAGCACCTTTCTCCCACGTACACCCGGGAGAAGCTGGCGCAGTTCAAGGAGAAACGGATCGTAAGACTCCTCGAGGTGCCTCTCTACCTCCACGGCCTCACCCTCCCGCCGGAAGAGATGCGCTTTCTCGAAAAGCTCGAGGACAAGTGCGACATTCGTCAGCTCTTCGAGACGACCTCTCTGGAACCGGTGCGGATCTACCAGTTGCTCATCTTCCTCTACGCGATCGGGAAGGCGACCTTCGTAACGCCGCTCGATGCGGACCTCCCACTCCAGGTCCGGCAGGGGCGCCTCACCCGTCAACTCGTGCTCCAGAAGATCGCGAAGGGGGAATCGTTGGCCGGTGCGGAGATGATGGACCTCGATCTCGCGCAGGTGGACTTCTCCGGCATCGATCTCTCCGGGGCCAACCTTCAGAACGCGAACCTGCGCTACGCGAATCTGCGCAACGCCAACCTTTCCGGGGCCAACCTCTACAACGCGGACCTGAGCTTCGCCGACCTGCGCGGCGTGGACCTCTCGAACGTCAACCTCACCTCTGCCAAGGTCTACAAGGCGAAATTCGAGGAGAAGGCCGCCGAACGGGTCCAGCTCGCCGAGGTCACCGATGACGCGGAGGATACCGCCCGTGAGGTGACGAAGATCCAGTACATCCTGACGGAGGTGGAGGAGAAACAGGAACGCCGTCGTTATCTCACCCTCGTCGTCGTGGCCCTCCTCGATCTCTTCATCCTCGCCGGGATCCTCTACCTCCTCTTCTTCTACGGATGACCGTCGCCCCTTCCTGCGGATCGTCGAATCGATTTGTCAAGTCTTCGTTCCCTCCGAACTGTATCGGAGCCGGCACGCCGGCTCATGGAGAGCGGCGGAGAGGAGGCAAGGAAACATGCGATTTTTCTTGACACTGGGGAGGAAGTGGTTTATAGTGACCTTCGCACGCACAGGGTTGTGACAGCACGACCTGGTAGCCATCGTGCCGGTCGGTATGAGGACCCGATAGCGCGGCTCTCCCCCTGAATCGGACGCATCCCGACGTAACGGCCAGGATGGAGGAAATCGCGATTCGTGGCCGAGAGCGTCAGGCGTTTCCTCTCCGGCCCCCGTGGAGAAGGGGGATGATCCGAACCCACGATCTGCAGCCGTGGATTCCCTGTGCTCTCCCGAACCGAGGGAGCAGGGGATTGAGGGGGTCGTTACGATCCGAGGAAGACGATTCGAGGAGGGGCAAGAGAGATGGAGGAATGCGGAGATCCGGACACGGAATCCCGGAATGTCGATCGTTCAATGTCTGAATGTCTCATCTCCGAGCATCATCGATTCCTCTCTTGAAATCCCTCTCTTGAACGTGAAGAGACACAATGGCTGCGCAAAAAAAGTACTCTTGCAAGGTCTTGAGGAACACGGAGGCTGTCCGCACGATCGTCAGGATGTATGTAGACTTACACCCCAGCTATCAGCAGGCGGCGAAGGCCATCGGGGTCAACAAGGATACGATCGCCCACTACTGCACCCAGCAATCCAACGTCTCGCTGGCCGTCTTCGAGAAGATCGCAAAACAGGTGGAGGCCCACTACACCTCCGAAGAGATCCTTGCCGCAACGGGTGGACTTCCCCTCAAAGCGATCAAGGCGAAAGCCCGTCGGCGAAACGGCCTCCCGATCGATTCGGTGATGTTCCACATCAACGATGCGCTCTATGAGATCATCAAGCTCTACTGCTCCTTCCACAAAAGCTATGCCGAGGGGGCCAGAGCCCTCGGCATCAATCCCCGAACGTTCAAGTCGTACCTCTTGCGCCAGACGGCCACGATTCCCCGGAAGTACGTGCGGGGCATCCTCGATGCACTGCAAACGTTCGGTTACCCCGAGGAGATACTCTTGAAGAGGCTCGACGTTCACCACTGGAACGAGGTTCTCGTAGAAAGACGGCGCTCCAGGACGGGCTACGACAGGGATACCCTCAAGGAAAAGTTGCTCGAGTGCTTCGAACGAGGAAAGATCCGACAACGCGACGTGGCACCCGCCATCCACAACGCGAGCAAACGCCTGTACGGCAGCCAGGGACGGGCCGTCCGGGAGGTGATGAAGGAACTCGCGAAACGGATGACCACCCAGGCCCACGAGTACCTCACGATCAACGATTTCGATCGGGCCAGTGAGACGATCGAGAAGTTCCGCAGTCATATCGAACTCTACGAGGATCACGAAAGGGCGGTGAACAAGGCATTGCGCCGGGAACGAAGGATCGACTGGGAATCGATCGTCGCCGGATACTACGACATGCTCGATGAACTCGTCGAAGAACTCGAGGAACGGCGCCGTGAGTTCCAGCGCCGCAAACTCAAGGATCTCGAGGGGATCGTCTCGATCGAGGAGAACGGGAGCGTCGAACTGCGTCCCTACTCCCTGCAGGAGAGCTACTGCAAGGGGGAACTCCTCAACCATCCCGCCTACGGTGCAGGAAAGGTGCTGCGGATCTTCAACAACCGCCACATGGTCGTTCAGTTCGGAAAACGTTATGGCAAGAAGGTTCTCTTGATGAACGCCAAGAACCCCCGTCCCGAACTCCGGGCCTTCGACACCTCTCTCTCCAGGGGGTGATGCCTGGCCAGGCGAGATACCGGTGAGCCGTCCCGTGGTTCCCTGGGAGGGGGCGGCCAACTCGATGTTCCGGGAGATTCGATGTTTCAGCACAATCCGCTCACCTTCTTCGGTCACGTCTTCGAGCAACCGGTCGGATTGATCCTCTGGCTCTTCTGGCTCGCCGCGGTGAACACGCTTTCCCTGGTCTTCCTGCGCCACAGGGAGGGGCGCTGGGTCCTGGCCGCGTGGGTGGGGAACATCCTCTTCATGTCGTGCCTCTATTCCATCGTGGGTTATACCCGCCTGCTGGGCCTTTCGCACGTCCTCTTCTGGACCCCCCTCGTCGTCTTCCTGGCGCGTCGTCTCACCCATCTCGATCCGGGGAGTCGCTTCGGCCGCTGGATCGTCGTGCTCCTATCGACGAATACGATCTCGCTCCTTATCGACTACATCGATGTCGTGCGCTACCTCCTCGGCGACCGGACCTGACGGTTCGATCCCATCCCTCTGTCGGTGAGTTCTCCAAGGGGATCGAATCCCCTACCCCCTCTTGTGGGCCCTGAGCGCAAAGAGCATGAAGGCGACGATGGGCACGAGCCAGAGGAGAAGCCACCCCTTGTGCGTGTACTCCGCCGCATCCCCGAAGAGGACGGAGAGGTGGAAGAGGAGGAGGAAGGGCCAGAGAACCACGATTCCCACGAAGGGAAGAAGATCTTCCGTGGCATGGATCGCGGAGAGGGGGGGGAGGAGATGAACGAGGAGCGCAGTCACCACGCCCGCGGCCAGGTAGCCGAGTCCCAGCATCCCTCCACGGCCGATCGGGTCGATCTTCGGCCTTCTGTCGTTCCCTTCCATTCCTTTCCGTTGCGTCATCGTTTTCTCCTCACCTGTTCATGGCGCCTGCGTACTGATGGACGAATCGCCGGTAGAGGGAAGGAGAAGCCGTCCCCCTGCCCCGCGATTCACCCCAGAGGGGTCGATCAGGGGATATGCCGTACGATCGGAGGGCCGAGCACCTTCGTCACGGCCAGGGGGAGGCGCTTCCAGAGCGAGATCATCGGTGCGAAACGGGGATTCGCCGGGGAGAGATCGGGAAGTTCCTCCCCCTCCGGTACCCAGGTGTGCCACTGACACGGAATCTCCCGGGTCCCCCACTGCTTCTTGAAGCGCCAGGGCCCACTCCCCTTCGTCGAGCGTCCGAAGTCGAAGATGCGGTACCCCTCGTGGCAGGAGAGCGCGATCAGACCGCCGTAGAGGAGATTGTTCGGACAAAGTGCGCGGGCTTCCCGGAGGGAAGCGGCCCACGGAACCTCCACGGTCTCGTTGTAGCATAGCGAGATCGCCCCGGCGACCGCCGCTCCCCCCATGCCGCCGGCGCGGACGAGATGGAGACGGGCATGACCGGGCAGACGGCGAAGGATCTCCTCGAAAAACCTCCGCGTATAGACCGGTGTCCCGAGATCCCGCATGTTGCGGGCAAAGATCTCGTAGAACTCCGGAAGGCTCGATTCCCCTTCCGTCTGGAGCGTCAAACCGGAACGAACGGCCTTGCGGATCTGATTGCGCACCTTGTCCCGGTACCCCTGCCACTGAGCCGCCGGGCTCTCGGCCAGATCGAGCCACATCGTCACCTTGTGCGTCCGCACATGCCACGCCTCGGGGAGCGTCATGTCGAGATGCCGGAGTTCACAGACGCGGACCCGCAGTTCCCGGGAAAGATCGATCGCAGCCTCGGCGAGGGCATGGGCCGCCGGCAGATCGTCCGCGAGGATCCCTGCATAGTTGACGTACGGAAGGGATACGAGCCGCCGACCGAAGAGGAAGTGGCGGAAGAAGACGAGGGGCAAGATCCCCCGGATCCGTCCCCCCCCATCCCGCGCGCAGAGCGCATGGTAGGGATGACCGAAGCTCGTCTCGATGATCCCTTTCCAGACGTGGAGATGGTATACCCGAGCCTGGGGATGCGCCTTCACGTAACGATCCCATTCCTCGGCAGAAGGATTCCGATCGATCTTCATTCGATCTCCAGGACATCGATGACCCGCCCGAACCGGTAGCGGCTCAGAAGGAAGTCGAGTTTGGCCAGTGTTCCGGACAGACCATGGTAGTGCCGGAAACGCGTCTTCCAGGAGATCCCCTCGATTCGCGGCTGTTCGGGGTCGATCTCCCAGGGGTGGAGATAGAACATCACCGGTTTCCCCTCCCGCTCACTGATCGTGTGCAACCCCCAACGGATCAGGGGAAAGGGGAGGAGACGCAGATAACCGCCGCCGGCAACGGGGACGTTCGTGCCGAAGAGACGGACCGTGGAAGGGGGAAACTCCACGATGACCCCGCCCTTTCGTTCGATCCGTTCGGGAAAACGGGAAAAGTCCGGGATGCCGTAGCGGTCGTGGTGAACGGGAAAGATGCTCGAGTCGTAGCGGAATCCCTCTTCGATCAGGATGTCGAGCGCCCAGAGCGTCTCCCGCACGATCGAGTAACTCGGCGCCCGGAAGCCGATGACCTCCCCCCCCGTGATCGAGGCGATCAAATCCCGGGCCCGGCACAGATCGGCACGGAAGGCTTCGGGACTCAGGGTGGAGATCCGCTCGTGCGCGTACCCGTGGCAGGCGACCTCATGCCCGGCCTCGGCGATCTCCCGGACGAGGTCGGGGCAACGTTCGGCCACCCAGCCGAGCACGAAGAAGGTCGCACGTACCCCCCGGCGAGCGAGGAGGTCGAGAATCACACGTGTATTTCGCCCGACACGGAGTTCATGGGTATCCCACGCCGCCGGGTCGATCACCCCCCGGAAATTTTCGACGTGGAAGTAGTCCTCCACGTCGATCGAGAGGGCATGCAGCGGTCCCATCCTCACCAACCTCCCATCTTGCGCACCACGACCCGGATCGTCTCGAAGAGGATCCGCAGATCGAGCCGCAACGACATGTGCTTGATGTAGTAGAGATCGTACATCAGCTTCTCCCGGTTGTCCTCCACGGTCGCGGCATAGGTGTAGCGCACCTGCGCCCATCCGGTGATCCCGGGTTTGACGTAGTGGCGCTGCTTGTAGAAGGGGATCTCGCGCGCCAGTTCCTCCACGAAGACGGGACGCTCGGGGCGTGGCCCCACGAAACTCATCTCCCCCTTGAGGACGTTGATGATCTGGGGGATCTCGTCGAGACGGGATTGCCGGAGAAAGCGGCCGATTCGGGTCACGCGCGCATCGTTCTTCTGCGCCCATACGGGCCCCGTATCCTCCTCGGCGTTGGCGACCATCGTGCGGAACTTGAGGATCGTGAAAGGCTCCCCGTGCTGGCCGACCCGCTCCTGGCGGTAGAGGATCGGCCCCTTGGAGTCGAGCCGGATGAGGAGCGTGATGACGAGCGCCAGCGGCGCGGAGAGGAGGAGCCCCACCACGCCGAGGAGGAGGTCGAGCTGCCGTTTGAGGACCGTCTGAAGCTGCGACTGCTGGAAACCATCGGAGAAGATGATCCAACTCGGATTGAGATTCTCCAGGGGGATCTTGTCGTTGAAACGCTCGAAGAAATCGGTATAGTTCGTGACCTTGATCCCGGAGAGCTTGATGTCGAGCAGCACCTTCGTCGGAAGTTTTCCCCGGTACTCCGCAAGGGCGACGACGATCTCATCGATCTGCTTCTGCCGCACCCAGCGCTGAAGGTTCCGGCTGTTTCCGAGATGAGGATACCCGAGGCGGCTGGATGCGGAGATCGGCTCGTCCGAGAAGAAACCGACGATCCGATAGGGCGGTCGGTCCCCCACGGTCTCGGCCACCCGGCACGCCTCCTGTCCTTCCCCGAAGATGGCCAGGTTGATGAGGAAGGTATCGCTCGTCTCGAGACGGTCGAAGAGGAAACGCCACCCCCCCACGAAGAGGAAGATCCCCCCGAACCCAGAGAGGAGAAAGACGGCTTCGTGGGACACCCCGACCTCGAGGGGCGGGACGAAGAAATAGAAGAGCCCGAGCAATAACGCGCTCTCCCCGAGCGCCTGGGCCAGCGTCACGATGAACTCCCGGAAACTCTGTTTGATCCGCGTCTCGCAGAGCCCGTTGTAGTGGAGGAAGAAACGGCAGATCCCGAAGATCAAGAGGAGACGCGCAAAGAGGGAGAGGGAGAAGGAAGGGACCGGCACGCTCGGATCGACCGTGCGTCGCCACTGATCGGCAAGGCCCCGGCTCCGTTCGTCGAGAAAGCGGGCCATCACCGCCAGTTCCTTGGAGAAGCGTTCATAGCGCCCGGCAAGGTTCCGTCCATAGGTCACGGCGTTCCGGAAGCGTTCGTTCCTCCGGGGCACCCTGGCGACGGCCGCCTCGAGACCGGAGCGGATCGCACGGCTCATCTGCGCCCACCTCTCGGAGAGCCGTTCGATCTCGTGGCTCTTCTCCGCCAGGGCCAGGGCCTGGGGGAGCTGCCGTCGGCCGATCCCCGAGGCTTCGAGTTCCCGGAAGAGGCCAAAGAGGGTGGAAGCGACCGAAGCGAGTTGCACGGCCTGCCGTTTCGTTCCCCCCCCCTCCGCCGAGGGGAGGAGGGTGGCCAGGAGGTTGACCGCATCCTCCTCGGCGCCCGCAGGCACGGGATCCCCGGCGAGCGCCCCCGCCACCTGGGCGAGAAAGCGCCCCTCGGTCGCGATCCGGATCAGACGCTGGGAGAGTTCCTGCGGGGAAGTCCGCGTGGCCGGGAGGGCACGCGTGGCAAAGAAGGCCGCCACGAGGGCCAGGAGGATGAGGAGATCCTGGACCCCGACCGCCAACAGCCGCTGAAGGGTCACGGTCTTTCCGAGAATGGGGGGCATGAGCGACTCCAACGAAGCGGGCACCGGGGACGAGGCTCCCCCGGAGGGCTTCATCCTTCTTTGAATCCGTAGCGCCGGTAGTAGCTGTAGTAGTAGTACTTGTCGTTCTCCGACCGTGCCCGGGTCGCATTGAGCACGATCCCGAGGATCTGCTCGGCGTTCAGGTGGTTGATCGCCCGGATCACCGCCTCCCGAGGGGTCTGCTCCGCCCGGATCACGAAGAGGAGACCATCGACGTAGTCGGAGAGGATCTCGACATCGGAGGTCACCAGCGCCGGCGGCGTATCGATGACGATGTAGTCGAAGACCCCGGAGAGCGCTTCGATCGTCTGCCGCGCTTCGGGAAGGACGAAGAGTTCCCCCGGGTCGGTCCCGGGCTCTCCTGCCGTGATCCCATAGATCCCGGTCTCCATGTGCTGGAAGACGACCTCCTCCAGAGGCGCCCCTCCGATCAACTCCGCGAGCCCCGGCGAGAGGGGGGCGTCGAGGTAACGGTGAACGAGGGGTTTCCTCAGGTCCGCATCGATGAGGAGAACGCGGCGGTTGGGATTCTGAGCCACGATGACGGCCAGGTTGATCGAGGTGAGCGTCTTCCCCTCCCCGGGAAGCGCGCTCGTCACGATGAGACGGCGCAGCGGCTTCTCTCTGCGGTGGATCTTTTCGAGTTTGTTGCGCAACCCGCGGTACTGCTCCGTGGGGATCGAGCGGGGATCCTCGACATCGATGATGTAGTGGGGGAGGAGATGATCGTATCTGCGGCTCTTCTGAAAGAAACGGCGCAGGCGCTGCCAGCGGTTCTCCCGATGCCGGGGGAGCCTTCGAACCTTCTTGATCCTTTCGGAGGTGATCCGGCGCACGTTCGCCCCTTCCACCTCGAATTCATGGGGTTTCTCCTCCCTTTGCGCGCTCGGGGACGTTTCCTCCCCCTCTCGAACGTTCGAGGGTGCCTCCGGCGCTCGCGCCCCGCTCGGGGGGATACGCCCCACCTCTTCGGTATCCGTATAGGGAATCGTCGGCATGTCGGGAAGGAGGTCGGAAGGACGGGCTTCGATCACGCCCCGACGGATCGTGCTGGATGAAGCGGCCTGGACAGCGGTGTTCGGTTGCTCCCCTCCCGCCTGCGGAGAGACGTCCGAGGCGAGACGGACGATATCCATGAAGAGGAGGGCATGAAGGACCGGAAAGAGGGTCGAACGGGGGGTTCCCTCCTCGATCAGACGCGCCGGCGTTCCCCCCCCCGCGATTTTGCGGAGAATCCCCTCCACTTCCGCAGAGAGCCGCCAGGAGGTCAGAAGGGGCGAGAGGAGGTTCGGAACGAACGAAAAATCGAGAATCGTCTCGAAGAAGACGGCATGTTTCTCGGCCACTCCGGGGCGCTCGTAGATCCGGCGAAAACCATCGATGAGGAGCATCGGAAGGTTGATCTTGAGGAAGAGGAACGCCCCCTGCTCGATCTGCCGCGCCTCGAAGCGATGCTCGAAGGTGGGCCACTCGAAGATCTCGAGGATCTTCCTGCGGGCCTGAAGCTGAAGCGCCTGGTAGAGTTCCCGCGGCGTAAGCAGGCCGAGTTCGATGAGGGCCGCTCCCTGCTGCATCTTCTTCTCGTGCATCAACTCCCGCGACTTCATCAGTTCCGTCAGCGTGATCTTCCCTTCGTCGACCAGGAGCCTGCCGAGCGTGAGTTCCTGGACGTAGTTCGATTCGACCTGGACCGGCTTTCCCCGGTCGAAGGTGAGCCGCTGCCACTTCTCACCGTACGTGAAGCGGAGCACACCGCTTCGCCCCTCCCGGAAGAGGCCGAGCACGATGGTAGGAATCCCGGATTCGATCGGGGGAATTTCGAACTTCATCCGTTGCCTATCCATGCCGTTGCCCCAAGCGGAGCGCGCTGAGGAACTCGAGGAGATCCTGCCGGTCGGCCAGAGGGTTGAGGTCGAAGTAGGTGAGGATCCCGACGAGGAGCAGGAGTCCCGCGACACTGCCGGCCACGAGCGCGATCCACTTGCGCCGGCGGCGCATCCGCGCCACCTCCTCCGGAACGATCTCGATGATCGTGGCCAGCACCGGAATCTCGAAGGTGAGCTGGAGATCCTCGACGGTCCGGAAGGAGGTATCGAGCAGATCGCGCAGGAGCGCGATCGCGGCCCCGAGCGCAAAGCCGAGCGCGACCCCGAGGAGGACGATCCGGGGGCGGTTGGGCCTGTAAGGCTTCTGGGGAGGACGGGCCTGCTCGAGGAGTTCGAATTGCTCCCCCTTCTGCCGCTGCTCGAGCTTGGCCGCCAGTTCCGCGTCGAGCTTCTTCTTGAGGAGTTCGTCGTAGTGGCGCTTCGTCTCCTCGTAGTCACGCTGCAGGTCGGTCAGCTCCGCGTCCCGGCGGGGCGCGTTCTCCACCCGTTTCCGGTACTCTTCGATCTTGCGCTTGATCTGGACCTCGTTGTCGCGCAACTCATGGATCCGGTGCTGGGCGAGTTTGAGTTGGGCTTCGACCTCCGCGATCTGCTGCCGGTAGGGATCGTTCTGTTTCGAGGGGCTCGTAACGATCGGATTCTTCTCCGCCTCGGCGAGGCGGGTTTCGAGCTTGGCGATCATCTTCTTCATCCGGATGACGTCGGGATGCTTGTCGGTGTAGGTGCGCTTGAGGGTCTTGAGGTTCTGCCGGGCTGCGTCGAGTTCCTCGGCGATCCGGTCCCGCTCGGTGCGGATCCCCTCGACGACCTGAGCGTTCTCCCGCAGGTCCTGGAGCTGGCGTTCGAGGATCAGCTTGCGCTCCTCGGCGCTGCGCAGGTTCTCCGTATTCGTCTGGAGCTGGATCTGGAGCTGATCGAGGAGACGGAGGCTGACCTGGAGGGTATCGGGGAGTTCGGACATGTAGCGCTGCTTGAATTCCGAGATCTTCGCTTCGATCTCGCGCAGTTGCTGTTCGCGCTTGGCCAGTTCGTCCTCGAAGAAGGCGCTCGTGGAGCGGGTCTGCTCCTCCCGGTAGCGGATGTCGGCGTTGATGAACTGTTCGGTGAGCGCTTTGGCGACTTCGGCGACGACCTTGGGGTCCTTCCCCTCGTAGAAGATCTGGAACGCCCGGTGTCCCCTCGTCTTGATCTCGATCGATCGGCGCATGATCTCGACGATCTCGTCGGGGGTGAGGCGTGAACGCAGTTCGGGGTAGAGGTTGAATCGGTTGATGATCTCTTCGAGCCGGGGGCGGCTGAGGACCTGCTCCCGGATCGTGGGGATCCGGTCCTCGGCCTTGACGGTCACGGAGGGTTCGACGTACTTGCGTGAGATCTTGGGCGTCTGCACCCGGATCGTCGTGTTGGCCCGGTAGATGTCGGGGAGACGGATCGCGTAGAGGGCCGCGAGCAGGCCCCCCAGAAGCGCCAAGAGGAGGATCGACCAGCGCCTGCGCCAGAGGATTTCGACGTAATCGAAAGGGGTGAGTTGGCTGAGATCCTTCATCAAAGTCTCCACGGCCGCCCTGCATCGAGGTCCCACTGTCGCCCGAGGGTGATCGCGATCCGGTCGCTTTCGAGCGCCGTTGCCGGCATGAGATCGGTAATGGGCGAGATTCGTTGGAGCACCCGCGTGTAGGCGAGGGAGAGCTGCCACTCGCGCGAGATCTTGGCGCCGAGCCCCAACTGCACGTCGATGGAGAGCGCCCGGGCCGCACGCTCCGGATCGAGAAACGCCGACCGGACTGCACGGAGGCGCAGATCCGATGATACATTTTCGGCGAATCGGACCCCAAGGTCAAGTCCCCCGGCGCTCGTGAGGGCGGAACCGGCCAGTCCCGAAGTCGAAGAGACGTTCCGCGTGAAGAATCCACCGATCTTCCCCCGGCTCGTGTGCCAGGCGAGTTGGAAGTCGAAGGAGAGCGCCGTTCGGGGAGCGCTGCCCCGCTGTTCGATGAGGAGCACGCCTCCCCCTGCGCTCCCCTCGAACCGCCCCGTATACTGGTGGTGGATCGAGGCGTTGAGATCGAAGCTCCGCGTGCCGGCGAGATCCTCGAAACGCAGCAGGGAAGCCGTTCCCCCCCCGGAGAGGAAGGTCCGGCCGGAAAGGGGGGTCGAGAAGAGGATCTGCGTGGTGCTCTCTTCGCTGTCCTCGAGTCCGCTTCCGTAGAAGGCGAGCGCATAGCGTTCCGTGAGGGAGAGGTGGAGCGATTCCGTGAAACGGTGGGAGAGGTCGAAGTCGAGTTCGTGGGAGACCGCATCGGCCGTTGGGGTGAAGAGGCCGCGATCCTCCCGCTGGAAGGCGTTGGCCGTGATCCGCTGCTGGTACCCTGCTGCGAATCGGGTCCGTTCCGCCGGAGACCAGGTGAACTTCCCCGCAAGATGGAACGGGTTGCCCACCCGGTTGCGCGTCGTCTCCACGGCGAAGACCTCCATCCCCACGGAACCGGAGGCGGCGACCTCGAGTCTGCCGAAGCGATCCTCGAAGGAGAGCGCCGGCGTCACCGCCAGGGAGAGATCGGCCGGCGTTTCTTGCGATCCCCCCTCTGCGCTGCTTCGTGCGGCGGCGGAGGGAGACAGGAGCGTCGCCTGATCGTAATAGTTCCCCGTGGCCGAGAGGAAGAGACGCCAGGAAGCATACGCCGATCCTGCCGGGTAGAGGAGGAGAAGGAGGCAGATCCCTCCTGTGGCCATCACCTTCTCGTGCCCTCTTCCCTCGGGCATCACGGCACGGCACATCCTCATGGGACGACGATCGTGTCTCCGGGTCGCAACATCAGGGTCTTTCCTCCATCCCCGCCGGAGAGGAGATCCTTGTAGGGTACGGGAATCCGGACCTCCTTTTCCCCGTAGTAGCGGAGGATGAACATCTCCCGCGGATGCGCGAACTCGGTGAGGCCGCCGGCCAGTGTGAGGGCCTGGAAGAGCGAGGTCTGCTGGCGGAGGGGGAAGACCCCCGGCTGATTCACCTTCCCCACCACGAAGAAGCGGTAGCTGTTGACGCCGGTCACCGTGACCGTGACATCGGGCGTCTCGATGAACTCCCGAAGCCGCTCGGTGATCTCATCGCGAAGCTCGAGCGTCGTCAGCCCCGCGGCCCGGATGTCGTCGAGGAGCGGAAGGGAAATCATCCCATCGGGACGCACCGGCACCGTGGCCGAGAGTCCTGGATCCTTCCAGACCGAAACCTGGATCACGTCCTCCGGGCCGATCCGGTAGGGCTCGAAGGGGAAGGGGCGGATCCCCTCGAGTGGCACACGAACGACTTCTCCGTCTCGTTGCAGTTCACACGAGAGGGCCGCCCTTTCCTCCGCTGTCGGGGGGGTGATCTCCTGCTCCCGCACCTTCCCCTCCGGCGTGATCTCCACGACCTTCCAGAGGAGATCCCCCCGCCAGAGCGAAACCCGAAGGGTTCCGCCACTGCGCAAGAGATACTTCTCCTCTGCCGCTGCGACGTAGGGGTTGGGATCGACTGGAGGTAGCGGAGGGGGGGCAGAGGGATGGACGCCGCTTGCACTGCATCCCGCAAAGACAAGCAGCAGGGTCGAGACGATCGCGGTCAATGGCGAATGTAGAATTTGTTTCCTCCTTCTCGCATCGCTTTCTGGAGCATCCTTCGCGCGTGGTCCTTCAAGGTATTTATATCACTTGCCTGGGTGGGACAACAAGCCCCCCCGACCGCGATCGTCTTCCTCTCCCCATCGACCTCGAAGGTATAGTCGGACAGACGCTCGTAGATCCGTGCCACGACCTGCTCCGTCGATTGGAGATCCGCATGCAGGAGGATCACGGAGATCGATCCGTCTTCGTTGCGGCCGATCACATCGACTTCCCGGAGTTCCTCCCGGAGCAGATGGACGAGCGCCTCGAAATCCTTCTCTTCGAGCCGGCCTTCCCCCTCCTCCGGTCCGATCTTGAGGCTGAGGAGGGAGACGTAGTTCTGGTAGCGGCGGGCCCGATCGACTTCGAGATCGAGGAAGTAATCGAAGACCTGCGGATCGAGGACGCGATGCGCTCTCTGGGAATCGCTCATTTTCCTGTTCTCCTGCAATGGACGCTCCATCGAGAAGGAGACCTCTCGATGGAGCGTCCTGATGACATTCGCGCGGGATGACGCGCGGAAACCCGATGTCGAAAGCGTGCCTGCCACGCAGGCGCATGTCATTCGAGGCCGCACTCCCGGATCTTGTAGAGGAGTGCCTTGTAGCTGATCTGGAGGATCCGCGCGGCTTCCTTCCGGTTCCAGCGCGTCTTCTGCAAGACCTGTCCGATCACCTCCCGCTCCGCGTTGCGGGCGGCCTCCTTGGCGATCTCCTTGAGGGAGATCGGTTCGTCGAAGTTCAGGCGGATCGTTGGTTTCGGGAGACCCAGCCCCCCTTCCGTCTCCGTAGCGGCGGGGGGAGGGGAGTGCGGCGCCGCGGCGGAACTGTGGGAGGGCGAATCGAGCTTGCGCGTCAGGATCTCGTTTTGCAACACCCGCTCGTCCTGGAGGACGACCGCCCGTTTCGTCATGTTCTCCAGTTCGCGGACGTTGCCCGGCCAGTCGTAATCGAGGAAGAGTTCCTCCGCCTCCTTCGAGAATCCTGGAAAATTCCGGTTGTACTGGCGGTTGTACTTCTGGACGAAGTAGCGCATGAGGGGCTTGATGTCCTCTTTTCGCTCCCGTAGCGGCGGCAGGAAGATGCTCACCACGTTGAGGCGGTAGAAGAGATCCTCCCGGAAGGAGCCATCGGCCACTGCTTTTTCCAGATCGCGGTTCGTGGCGGCGATCACGCGGGTATCGACCTTGACCTCCGTATTGCTCCCAAGCCGGGAGAACTCGCCGTCCTGGAGCACCTGAAGCAGCTTGGCCTGCAAGGAGGGGCTCATCTCCGAGATTTCGTCGAGAAAGATCGTCCCGCCGTTGGCGAACTCGAATTTTCCTGGTTTGCGCTGCTGGGCCCCCGTGAACGCTCCCTTCTCGTACCCGAAGAGTTCACTTTCGAGGAGCACCTCGGGGAGGGCGGCGCAGTTGACCGTGATGAAGGGCTTCTTCGCCCGCCGGGAACGGCTCGCGATCGCGCGGGCGGCCACTCCCTTCCCCGTCCCGCTCTCCCCCCGGATGAGCACCGTGATATCCGTGCCTGCCACCTGATCGACGATCATCCGGATCGAGCGCAGTTTCTCGCTGCGGCTCGCAAAGAGCAGGTCATAGGGGGTCGGGTTCTCCTTGAGATCGAGATCGAGGTCACAGGTGTCGTCGAAATGGGCGAAGAGGACCTCCTTCAGGGAACGGTCGAAGGGAAACTCGAGAAAGTCCTTGGCGCCCGCCTTGATCACCTGGACGACGAGCTTCGGCGCGTCGTCGCTCGACACGACGAAGACCGGCCGGTCCGTCTCCTCGATCACGCGACAGATGCTCGCCGCCTCCCCCTCGTTTGCGGCCAGGATGAGGGCATCGGGCTTCTCCACCGCCATCCGTTCCGGAATCTCGCTGCGATCCTCGATCCGGCAGACCTCGAAACCATCCTTCTTCAGGAGGGCTTCCGTGATGTCACCCCGCTGCTGATGCGCATCGACAAGAAGAATTTTTTTTCTCATGGTCGTCCCCTCGGAAACCGAACCGGTACAGCCTCCCGTGGCTCCTCCAGCCGTGACTTCCGTGCGCATGTGCCCTCCTTTCGGGCGTCCCCGTATCCGCCAGGGTGACGCGGGGTTTCACAGCAATTCCTGCGCCAGAAGTCCTTTTTTCCCTTCGCGCCGCCATCGGGCATCCTTCGCGAACGGCCACCGGAACGTCTCCTCGAGCGGATCTTCTACGGGTGACGCCAGCGCCCCACATCATCCGATGTGGCGCTTCCGGTAGGAAGGGAAGCACGATGGTGGTAATTTCTTTCCCTTTCAGAGAATAGTTTTACATCTTTCCAGGAAGAACGCAAGTTCCTTTTCGGCATTTTTCGAGCAGAACTTGAAAGGAGAGGAAATCAGCGGGAAAACCGATGCTCCAGGGATGCCATCCGGAGGGGGACGCCGGAGCGGAGGGAGGATTTGCTCATGAGGCAAAAGTTGCTGAGGAGGTCATGGCCTGTTGTGGATCGTTGGGAATTTTCCCTTGCCACCTTCGCTGGTCCTATGTTACACTAAATTCTCTTTGTAGATTCCCGGTAGAAGGCATCGTGTTCGCTGCTTCCGGCACACATGCCTCCACATCATCGACCCGGAATTGCAGGAGTTCAATGAGAATCGTGACGAACGGCTCGTCGTCCGCGTATCTCGGATTTCTCCCGTTGTTTCACTCCATCTGGAGAACGCAGGCATCGAGAGATCTTCTTCTGCATTCCGTCAGAATTCCCCGAATCCCTCGAAACTCGAGAACAGGAAAGGAACGCAATGAAACCGGAAAGGAACGCAATGAAACCGAGATCGAAAAAGGAAATGCTCGTGGCAACCTGTGCTCTGATGGTGGCAGTCCTTTTCGGCTTTGCCACCCCGTCCGCCCTTGCGGTGACGATCACCGTGGATGGCCAGAACACCGGCGGTGAATGGAACGCCGTCACCCCGAGTGTCCAGAACGAGGCGAACGAACCGGCGATCGCCGACACTGTGGACATCAAGGACGTCTATATCACGGACAACGGCACGAACGGCTACTGGCGGATCGATACGCACACGCTTCCCCCCGATCTTGGCCTGGGAAGATCCGTCTCCACCTACATCGACACGGACCGCAACGGCGCAACGGGGTGCGACGATGTCGTGGGGCATGATGCGGCGGGGTACGAGAAGCTGATCAAGATCGATGCCTTCTGTTCCGTGCAGCTCTTCAACTGCGTCGGCGGCTCGTTCCAGCCGGTGGCGAGCACGAACGACTGCGCCGTCTCCACGGTGCTCGAATACAGCGTCGATCTCGCCTCGCTGGGGATCGGCTCCGTGGGGAGCATCGATTACTTCGTCTTCTACGACGGGGGGAGCACCGCTCCTGACGACGAGGTGCCCGATTCGGGGAACTTCACCTCCACGCCGACGCTCATCCGTCTCGAGTCGTTCGAGGCCACCGCGGATGCCGACTCGATCACCCTCGTGTGGGAGACGGGTTCCGAGATGAACAACGCCGGTTTCCATCTCTGGCGTCGGGTGGCCCAGACGGGTGCCTACGAACGGATCACCGAAACCTTGATCCCGGCCGAGGGGGGACGTTCCTTCGGCGCGAGCTACACCTTCGACGACGTCAACGTCACGGAGGGGACGACCTACGAGTACAAGCTCCAGGACATCAGCCTCGACGGCCGCAGCACCTTCCACGGGCCGATCCGCGGGCAACTGCGCACGCGCTTCGTCGATCTCCTCTCCCCACGGGATGGAGAGATCCTCTCGATGCGCACTGCGCCGACCTTCGAGTGGGATGCCGAGGGGCTCGACCGCTTCCAGATCGAGTTCTCCGATTCTCCCTCGTTCGACGGCCGGGTGATGACGCTGCCGCGGGCGAAGCTGGCCGCAACCTGGACGCAGGCCGAGATCTACACCCTCTCCAGAGCGGAGTGGCGACTCGTCAAGAGCCTGAGCGTGGGGAGTGAAGGGATCTACTGGCGGGTGGTCGGCATCGACGCCGACGGTGAGACCTTCACCTCCGAAGCCCGCTTCTTCGATCTCTCCTTCTGATTTTCCCCCCGATTCCGGTGGAGACTTCGCCACGGCGGACGCTCCGCCGGGCCTCTTCCCTCCGATCTCTCCTTCCGAGCCGTCCGTTCCTCGCATTTTCGATACGACCTCGATGCTTTCCCTCGTGGGCCGATCTTCCCCTGTCGCAACATCGTGATCCCCCGAGGGGGGAACTCACACCTTCGAGGCGTCTTCGAGGTCCTCGATCGGAATATCGCCGAGGAGTTCCAGATCGAAGGGATCCTCGGGGGGTTCGGGACGCTGGATCGGCACGTCGAGTACCGGCCGCATGGCGTTCGTATGGGCCACGATCTGTGCGTAGGAGACGGTGCGGAAGAGTTCCTCCACCGTGGTCCGGCAGGCCGCGATCTGTTCGATGGCATCCTGCACGAGCGTCTTCATCCCCTTGGCGATCGCGCGCCGCCGGATCTCTCCATCGGAGACCCCCCGGATGATCATGTCGCGGATCTCCTCATCGACGACGAAGAGTTCGAAGATCCCAAGTCTTCCCCGGTAGCCGGTTCCGTCGCACTGCTCGCACCCCATGCCCCGCAGGAAGGTCGAGATCGAACAGCCGACCGCTTCGAGGAATTTGCGGTATCGTTCCTCGGGCTGGTATTCATCGATACAGTTCAGGCAGACCTTCCGCAGGAGCCGCTGGGCGAGCACGCCGAGGATGCTCGATTCGATCAGGTAGCGTTCGACCCCGAGACTCACGAGCCGGGAGACCGCACTCGTGGCATCGTTCGTGTGGAGCGTGCTGACGACCAGGTGACCGGTCTGTGCCGCTCTCGTGGCGATCTCCGCGGTCTCCCCGTCCCGGATCTCTCCGATGAAGATGATATCGGGATCCTGGCGCAGGAAGGAGCGGACGTAGTCCGCAAAGGACATCGAACTGCTGATCTGCCGCTGGTTGACGCCGGGGAAGGTGCGCTCGACCGGATCCTCCACGGACATGATCTTGTTCTCGTGCGTGTTGAGTTCGGAGATGATCGAGTACATCGTCGTCGATTTCCCACTCCCGGTGGGACCGGTCACGAGGAAGAGCCCCTGGGGACTGCGAATCAGATTGTTGAACTTCTCGAAGGCCGAGGCCCGAAGGCCGATGTCGGAGAGCCTGAAGGTGTTCGTCTCGTCGAGGACGCGCAGGACGCAGTCGATGCCGTAGGGGCCGGGATTGAGCGCCACGCGGAGTGTCACGAGCTTGCGCGCGCGTCCCGCGCGCCGGCGGATCGTGATCCGTCCATCCTGCGGCACCCGCCGTTCGGTGATGTCGAGTTCCGGGCGACACATCACCCGGATGCGGTTGATGACGTCTTCGATGTTGTCCTTGTGGATCGGGGTGGGGAACTTGTGCAACACGCCATCGATGCGGTAGCGGACATCCACCGTGTCGCGGTACACCTCGATGTGGATATCGCTGGCGTTGCGCTTGAAGGCCGAGGCGATCGTGGCGTTGACGAGCTGTTTGACGTCCCGCTCCTGGAAGGAGAACTCACTCGTGGTATCGATGTTGTAGACCCCATCCTCCTCGCTCTCCTCCCCCTTCCCGAAACCGACGGCGAGTGCTTGTTTGAGATCGTATTCGTTGATCTGGATCGCCTCCACGGGCCGGTTGAACTTGCGCTGGATCTGGTAGAGGGTCTTCTTGTCCGCGGGATCGAGCATCCCCACGGCGATCGGGGCCTTCCCCTTGGGATCGAGCTTGCCCAGGAGGACGAAGGAGCCGGTAAAGCATGTCTCTTCGGGGAAGAGTCGGATCGTCGCGGGATCGAGTTCGAATTCGCTGAAACTCCGCTTCCGTTTGTAGGTATGCCGTTTTTCGATCGGAGCGGGTTGTCCCGCGGCACGGGGTTGACGCTTCTCCACGATCTTTTCGGCTGCCGGTTTCGATGCGCGCTGCTCCATGGTGATGAACCCTTCCGTAGCTCTCCGATGTTGTGACTGGGGACTTCAGGCGGCGCGATGCACGCCGGGGCGGATGGGCGCGGAGGGCGCCGGGCCTCTCTCCATCTATCGGCGCCTTTCCGGGAACTCTTGAAGGGATTCCACACGAGGCGCCCGCGGATGGATGGAATGGCGTTCGCCTTGCCCGTGGGGCCAGAGGGCTCCTCCCTCCAGATCTTCCCGTTGCCCAGGATCGGTAACCGCGGAAAATTTCATCCGGAGACTTGCCAAAAGGCAACCGCGACCCTATAATCATCGTGTCGTGGTATCGCATTCATTCGATCGATTCGATCGGAGGATCCACGCCTTGCAGCGGATCCTCGTGGAGAGGCGTCACGCTCCGCATCGGGACAGACCAGCGGGAAACCACGTTCCCGTCTTCATAGGGAAAGAAGCCATGCATACGATCATCGGCGTCGGTTTTTTTGGAGGCACCGAACTTCTCCTCGTCTTCGGGATCACGCTCGTCCTCTTCGGGGGCACCAAGCTGCCGCAGCTCGGTCAGGGGCTCGGCGAAGCGATCCGGAACTTCAAGAAGGGGGTCGATTCCGTGGATCAGGATGCCGCCGAAGGCGCAGGAGAGCAGGCCGTGGCCCCGAGCGGACAGGCCCAGTCCCAGGGCACGGCCGAGGCGAAGCCCGCCGCACAGACCCCGCAGGAGGGGAAGGAATAAGCCGGGGAAAGGAGATTCCCCATCCTTTTCGTTCCCCCTTCCCTTCGATCGGCCGGTAAAAAAAATTTGCCTTCCCCGGCCCCCTCACGCGCGAGCAGAGGGAGAAGAGGCCTCTTTTTCCTCCTCCCGACGGTGATTTCTGCCGCCTCATCCGACGGGCACGTTTTTTGATTTCACTGCTCCTCCGGAATTTTCCAATTCCTTTCCCATCATCGCGCACCTCCTCCCCTTGCGGGTACTCGAAACAGGGGGAGTGCCCCTGGCCAGCCCAGGGGCAGAGCACGGGAGCGTGAGCGTTTACGGCGTTGCGAGGCCTGTTTCCCCGCTTCAGCACATCGGCGTAGGGGAGATGTCCGATGTCCGCGACGCGATCGAGGAGGAAGCATGGGACGTTACCGGCAACGATCGACCCTCGGTTTGTTGCTCCTGGTGGGGATGCTCGAAGTCTCTCCTGCCGGCAGCAGCGCTACCCTGGCCCTCTCCAGAGAAGGAGAAGCCCCTTCCGAGCCAACCGAGGCCGAGCGTCTCCTGGGGAGCGCCGTCTGGTGGGCCATGTCGCACCAGGCCGGCGCCGAGTTCGGGACCTCGGTCGCGGGAGTCGGGGACGTCAACGGCGACGGCTTCGACGACGTCCTCATCGGTGCCCCCTGGTTCCACGAGGGACAAAACAGCGAAGGCCGGGTATATCTCTTCACCGGTTCCCC
>CAZTSL010000049.1:0-8234 GCA_964616915.1 uncultured bacterium | reverse complement strand
CGACGCGAATCCGGACCAGGCCGATGCCGACGGCGACGGGGTCGGGGATGCCTGCGACAACTGCGTAGAGATCCCGAATCCGGGCCAGGAGGACGCCGATGGGGACGGCAGCGGCACCGCCTGTGATTCCCACGATACGTGTGGGGCGATCTCCACGTTCGCCCCATCGTTCCGGAGGGGACCGGGGCATTCCCTCTTCCTCCTCGTGCTCCTCTTTGCCGCGTTCTTACGCCACCTTCGGAGGTTTTCCCGATCCGCGCTCTAGCATCTCCCTTTCGACGTTCGCTTCTACCCGATCCTCCGCCCTTCCCCTCCTTTCTGACGGATCGAGCTTCTCCGAAATTGTCATCGGGAGGAAAATCGAGTAGAATCGCTCATCCATTCTCCGCTGCGTTCGGGAACCACCGAGAGGGGGCGTTGCGGGGGCAACGTCCGGAAAGCGAAGAGAGGAGATCCATGCGGTATCGAGGGGTCGATTTCTACGGCATCGAGGGGCTGCTCAGCGAAGAGGAGCGCATGGTCCGCGACACCGTGCGCAACTTCGTCTCGAACGAGGTCCTGCCGATCATCCGGGAACACAACCGCGCCGCGACCTTCCCGGTTGCGCTCATCCCGAAGCTCGCCGCACTCGGCGTCCTTGGGGCAAACCTCACCGGCTACGGCTGCGCGGGGATGAACAACGTCGCCTACGGCCTCGTGATGCAGGAACTCGAGCGGGGCGACTCCGGCATCCGGAGCTTCGTCTCGGTGCAGGGAGCGCTCGTGATGTTCCCGATCCACGCCTACGGCAGCCCGGAGCAGAAGGAGAAGTGGCTTCCGGCCATGGCCCGCGGGGAGAAGATCGGCTGTTTTGGACTCACGGAACCGGATCACGGTTCCGATCCCGCCGGTATGGAGACCCGCGCGGTCCGCAGGAACGGCAAGTGGCGCCTCAACGGCACGAAGATGTGGATCACGAACGGCTCGATCGCCGATGTGGCGCTCGTGTGGGCGAAGACCGAGGAGGGGATCGTGCGCGGTTTCCTCGTGGAGAAGGAGCGACCCGGCTTCTCCTCCCGCGAGATCCAGGGAAAATGGTCGCTTCGGGTCTCCGTCACCTCGGAACTCGTGCTCGAGGACTGCGAGGTCCCCGAGGAGAACGTTCTTCCCGGCGTAGCCGGGATGAAGGGCCCCCTCTCCTGCCTCACCCAGGCCCGTGCCGGCATTGCGTGGGGTGCCATCGGTGCGGCCTGCGCCTGCTACGACGAGGCGCTACGTTACGCCAAGGAGCGGATCCAGTTCGACAAACCGATCGCCTCCTTCCAACTCGTCCAGGCCAAGTTCGCCGATATGCTCACCGAGATCACGAAGGCGCAACTCCTCGCCCTCCAGCTTGGCCGCCTCAAGGACGCGGGGCAGGCGAACTACGCCCAGGTTTCGATGGCGAAACGCAACAACGTGGCCATTGCCCTCGATATCGCCCGGACCTGCCGGGACATCCTCGGCGCAAACGGCATCAGCGACGAGTACCACGTCTTCCGCCACCTGTGCAACCTCGAAACGGTGAAGACCTACGAGGGGACCCACGACATCCACACCCTCATCCTCGGCCGGACGATCACGGGGATCCCTGCCTTCTCCTGAATCCTCAGAGGCGCCGACATCCGCGAAGGCATCCGGAGGGGCATGCGCCCTTCATTCATCTGGAAGAATGCCGAGGGACTTCGCGTGGGGGACGAGCCGGCCGAAGCATTCGCGGTATCGCCCCAGGAAGCACGCGCAGCGTCATATTCCGAGGACTTCGTATCCCCCGAACCCGAAAACGGTGTTCTTGCCGATGTGCAGCACCGATCCTGCCCGAAGAAAGGGGAGGAAGGGGGAGAGTTCCGCGCCCGTGAAGGTGACCTCCCCGACGAATCCGCCGAGGGTCATCCGGCGCCCTTGCCGCCCCGACCGGCGGGAGAGGTCGCGCCAGGAGAGGGAACGAGACTCCCGCTCTACCCCCTCCGCTCGCGCAAGCCATGCCCCGAAGTCGAGTTCGAATCGCCCCTGGCCGAAGCGGGCAACGAGCGAAGAGATCCGCCGGAAGACGGCCCGCATCACGATCGGAAAGGTCGGCGCCCGCGTGATCCGGTTCCGGAACTTGATCCGGGTGGGGGTCGTGAAGCGTAGGGTGATCCGATCGACCACCGGGACGGATGCCCGGAGAGCGGAGAGGGACCCGATCATGAGCGGGGGAAGCGGATCCCCCTCCGAGGGGAAGAGGCAGTGAGGACCACTCCAGACCCGCTGGAGCCGGAAACGTGCGCCTCTTGCGCCGAGCCCCATCTCCCCCAAGCAATCGAACGCCGCGACGAAGACGGGCAAAAGGCCCACCCCCGACCCGATCAGGGTGAGATCGACGGCGAGCGTCTCCCCCGCGGAAAGATGATGGGGGAGGCAGGGGCGCTGGAAGTGATAGGGGCGCACATCCCCCCGTTGCCACCCCTCCTGTGCAAATGTCGCGAAGTAGGCGCACCTCCCCGTCAGATCACAGCGGGAACAGGTCTCGTGGGCGACCTCGCACGATACCCGTTTCATCGCATGTCCCAGCCCCCCTCGGATCGTCGATGTCGAGAACTCGGGCAGCGAGAGGGAATCGAGCATCTCGAGTTCGAAGCGGAGTGGAACCCATGTAAGTTCGTATTCCATCAGGACTTTTCGCTTGCCTCCTGCGGCTTGATTCGGCCCCCCCTCACTGTTATAATCGCCCCCGCGCGGCTTTTCAACCGAGGTTCAGAGGAATCGCGATGTCTTTTCATCCGCCGACCGCATCGAAGCGCTACCTGGCGATCACCGCCACGGGGAGGGACCGGCCCGGCATCACGGCGGCGATCACGCGGGTGATCGCAGAAGCGGGTCTTCCCCTCCTCGAGGTGGAACAGGCCACGCTCCAGGACCTCCTCGCGCTCTCCTTCCTTGTCGATCTCGAGCCGGCGGCGGAATCGAAGGCGGTGTTCAAGGATCTCCTCTTTGCCGCCTGGGAACTCGGGGTTACGCTCGATTTCAAGATTCTGACCGCCGGGGATCTGATCGACGAAGGGGAACGGACCCTCTACGTGCTCACCTGTCTCGGAGAGGAAGCGGCAGGGATGCTGGCAGCGGTTTCGCAGATCGTGGCCGGGGAAAACGCGAACATCGTCTCGATCCGCACGCTGGCCCGGACCGCATCCGGTGCGCTCGAACTCCTCATCGACACCGGTCTCGTCCCTTCGATGGCGAAGCTGCGCCAGCGCCTTCTGCGCGCGAGTACCCGGCTCGGTTTCGACATGGCGCTGCAACGGGAGGAGGACTACCGCCGTTCCAAGCGTCTCGTCGTCTTCGACATGGATTCCACCCTGATCGAAAACGAGCTGATCGTCGAGCTGGCCAAGGCCGCCGGCGTCGCCGAAGGGGTCGCCGAGATCACGGAAGGAGCGATGCGCGGAGCGATCGACTTCGAGCGTGCACTTCGCCATCGCGTGGCGCTCCTCGAAGGGCTTTCGCTCGAGAAGATCGAAGCCGTCCTCGAGGGGGTCCGCCTCTCCCATGGGGTGGAGGAACTGATCACCGTCCTGCGGCGTCTCGGCTTCAAGATCGCCGTGATCAGCGGTGGATTCGACATCCTCACCCGGCGCCTCGAGAAACGCCTCGGTCTCGACTACGCCTTCGCCAATCGCCTCGAGATCGAGGAGGGGCGTCTCACCGGTCGGATCGAGGGGGAGATCATCGATGATCTCCGGAAAGCACAGCTCGTCGAGGAGATCGCCAGGGCGGAGGGGATCGGCCTCGATCAGGTGGTCGCCATCGGCGACGGCGCCAACGACATCCTGATGCTCGGCCGCGCCGGGCTCGGGATCGCCTACAACGCCAAGGAGATCGTCCGCAAGGCCGCGGATGCCTCGGTCGCCGCCCGGCGGATGTCGAACATCCTCTACCTGCTCGGTGTCACGGAGCGGGATCTCGCGAATCTTACCCAGGAGCCAAGATAATGCATCCGAAACTCTTCGATTTCACCATTTTCGGTCATACATTCACGATTCACACGTATGGGGCGGCGATGGCCAGTTCCTTCATGCTCGCCATGCTGCTGGCGACCCGACGGGCCAGGAAGGAGGGGATCAACCCCGACCACGTCATCGATGTTTCCTTCTGGGTGCTCATCCTTTCGATCCTTGGCGCGCGAGCCCTCTACTTCATGACGCAGCCCCGAGCCTTTTCGGGCCTGGCGGATCTCTTCAAGCTCTGGCAGGGGGGACTCGTCTGGTATGGGGGGATGATTGGAGGTGCGATCGCGGTGGCGGGCTATACCTGGATCAAGAAGGAGCCGGTCTGGCCGCTCATGGATCTCCTCTCGCCCTACGTCGGTCTCGGCTACGGCTTTCACCGTGCCTTCGGCTGTTTCAACGCGGGGTGTTGCCACGGCAGGCCGACCGAGGTTCCCTGGGGTGTGATCTTCCCCCCGGGGAGTCCGGCGGCCAACGTGTACGGCGTCGGGGTGCCGGTCCACCCGACGCAGATCTACCAGGCGATCCTCGGCTGGGGACTCTTCCTCGTCCTCGTCTGGTATCGGAAGCGGAAACGGACGCACGGCGAGGTGACCCTCCTCCTCTTTGCCCTCTATGCGGCAGGCCGTTCCTTCATCGAGCACTTTCGCGGGGACAAGATCCGGGGAACCCATGTCCTGGGTCTCCCCCTCTCCACCTCGCAGTTCATCAGCGTAATCGTCGGGATCGTCTGCCTCGTCCTCTTCTTCTATCTCCGGAGCCGCAAGTCCGCTCCCCTGAAAGCAACGGTTGCGTGAACGCCCCCCCTCGTTTCCTCGAAGCCAGGCGCATGAGCGGAGCGACCGCATCGGAATCGACTCGAGTCGGGCGATTCCGGTATCCTCCTACCGCGGTATCCTGAAATCGAGGACGCCGGCCCGCACGTGGTTCCCACTCGTGGCGAAAGAACGCCGGCGGGGCCATCTTCCACCTCGTGCTCGCCGATGGCCGTGAATCAGGGCTCGTCGGCGCAGGTCTCGTACCTGCCCTCGAGGATCGGGCAACCATCGGAGAGGGGGCAACCCTCTGTGGTTGCCCCTGCGGTTGGGATTGGGGATGTCCGGTCGTTCACGGCCTGGAGAGGCGGCATGCAAAGAGGGGGAGGAGGAAGAGGAGGAGAAGGAGGGGGGAGGTGGGTGCAGGCAGGAGGCCACAGTTTGGACTTCCGTTGCAGTTCTGATCGATGCCGTCCCCCACTTCCTCGGAAGCCCCGGGATGGATGTCCGGATCGGTGTCGTCGCAGTCGTCCCCCCCGGCCTGTGCGTCGGTGAATCCGTCCCCATCCCGGTCGGAATCGCAGGCATCCCCGGTGCCGTCCCCATCGAGGTCGGTCTGGCTCGGGTTCTCGACGTCGGGGCAGTTGTCGCAGTCGTCACCGATGCCGTCCCCATCGGAGTCGAGGTTGCCGCACTCGTCACAGGCGCCCACGGCCTGGGCCACGTCCGCCAGCCCCCAACCGTAGAAGTTGTCGGGGGCATCGGCCCGGTCGGCCGTGGCGTGGAGGGCGTCACGGACCTGATCGGGGGTCCAGTCGGGATGCGCCGAGAGGATGAGGGCGGCGGCACTCGCGATCAAGGGGCAGGAGAAGGAGGTGCCGCTGCTATAGCCGTAGCCGCCGCTGGCGGTCGCCACGAAGTCCGAAACGCCGAGGGCCACGACGTCGGGCTTCATCCGCCCGTCGTAGGTCGGGCCGACCGAACTGAAGCTGGCCAGGGTGCCCGAGAGGCTGACCGCGCCGATCGAGAGGACGCCGAAGGCATCGGCCGGAGCCGCGATCGAACCGGGGAAGTTGCCGTAGTTGCCCATCGAGTTGACGACGACGACGCCATTCTCCCAGGCGGTGTTCGCGGCGATCGTCGTCACCGCGGTCTGGCCGTCCATGTCGCTGTAGTCGTACCAGGCGGTATAGCCAAGGGAACTCGAGACGACGTCGGCGCCGTTGGCCTCGAGCCATTCGATCCCGGCGACCCAGTGATCCTCCTCGATCGGGACCTCCTGCGAGGTGTCCTCGGTCTTCGCCAGGAGGAAACTGGCCGAAAATGCGCCGCCCACGAGCTGGCCCGGCAGGAAGCCGCCGATCACGGAGAGGGTCTGGGTACCATGGCTGTCCTGGCCGCTCGGATCCCCCGACTCGTTGCTCGTGACCGGATCGTCGTTGATGAAGTCGTACTCGGCGAGCACATCGATGGCGGAGAGCGCCGGGTGACTCTGCCAGCGGAAGCCGGTATCGAGCATCCCCACGATGACCCCCGCGCCACTCACCCCGCAGTCGTGAACCTCGGGGATCCGGATCTGGGCGAGCTGGTCGAACGATTCTCCATAGTCGAGCGTGTGCGTCCCTGGAGGAAGGGAAGGAGAAGACTCGAGGGGACGGGCGGAGAGGGAGGTTTCCACCCGTTCGTAGCGGGCCACGGGCTGCGTATGATCGACGAAGGGGAGCGCCTCGATCGCGGGGATGCGCTCGGCGGCCACCTCGATGCTGATCGCGTTGAGCCAGCGGCTCTCATGGCGCAACCGGAGGATGCCGATCCGGCGGACCGCCTCGACGTAGCGCTCGGAGACGGGCAGATCGCGCAGATCGACGAGCGCGTTGGACGGACGGACCTTGGCACGGCGCCACTTCACCCGGTCGGGGAGCGCTTTGGCCGCTTCCCGAAGGAGACGGGCTCTCTCCCCCGCGTCCGGGATCCCCCGGTCCTTGAAGAAGACCCAGATCGTCTCCGTGGCGGAAGCCGCCAGCGGCGCTGGAGCGGAAAAAAGGATGGAAAGGGTCGAGAGGATCGTGATCGCAAAGATGCTTCGTTTCATCGGGTGCCTCGGAATGGGTCGGGGTTCGATTTGCGCTACGCATTTCGTGGAAGATGGAGAGAATCTAGCACAGGCGTGTCGGGGGGACAATGCTGGGAGGGGAGAAGTCGCCACGATCGCCATTGACGCCTTCCCAGGGAATCGGGTATGATGAGGGGTGCGGTGCGGAGGTTGGGTTGGACACCCGATCCACGTAGGAACCCACCGTTGCCTCGCATTTTCCCTTCGACCCTCGCTCAGGAAGAGAGTGATTCGCATGAGTAAGCGGGAATCCTACTACGACGCCCTGATCCGGATCCAGCGCCGGTTGAACGAGTATTTCTCCCTGCATTCCCCCGATTCGGAGGAGAGTTTCCAGTCGATGCTCGACAAGCTCCTTCAGACGGCGATCTCGGAGTTGCGCGCCGGGGGGCATTGTCAGGTGCGCAAGGCGCTGCTCCTCTTCGGGACGGGGGAGGGAGGAGAGAAGGACGTGATTGCCAGCGCCCGGATGGAGGAGGCGGATATCACCTTCTCCAAGACGTTGGTACGCCAGGCGATCCAGGAGGGGCGCCCCGTCTTCTCGGCGGATGCGGGGGAGGATTTCGACGACGTGAAGAGCGTCATCGATCTCGATATCAAGTCGATCATCTGTGTTCCCCTCCTGGCCCGCGGGGAGACGATCGGCGCCCTCTACATCGATAGCGGGACCGCGGAGATCTTTCGCGCCGAGGATGTCGATTTCATCGCCCTCGTCGGCTGGGTGCTCGGGCCGATGATCGATGCGGTCCATCTCAAACTCGAACTGCGGCTCAACCGGATGTTCATGGTCGGGATGATCGCGGCGATGAACATCCACGATTCCCGCAACGTGATCCACCAGCTCAACCTGGCCGCGCAGGTGGCCCAGATGACGCACGACCCGATCGACTACGAGAAGCTGATCGAGGTCGTGCTTCAGAGTGCGCAGAGTCTCGAGGGGATGAACCGCAACCTCCTGGCCTTCATCAAGGGGGAACATATCCAGGAGATCGAGCTGAACGCCAGCCGGGTGATGCGGGAGGTGGTCGATCTCGTGGGGGCGCAGTTCGAACGCAAGAAGATCCACATCGAGGCGCACCTCCCCGAGGAGATTCCCCCGATCCGGGCCAACCCGGTGTTGCTCAAGCAGGTCTTCCTCAACCTCGTCCTCAATGCCCGGGAGGCGATCGAAGGGGCGGGCAACGTGACGATCCGGATCGCGGAGGCTCCTCATCGGAGACTTTCGATCTCGGTGCGGGACTCGGGGAAGGGGATGAGCGAAGAGGAACGGATGAACCTCTTCAAACCGTTCCGCTCCTCGAAGGATTTCGCCGGTGGGAAGGATTCGGGGGGGATGGGGATCGGCCTCTGGTCGTGCCGGCG
>CAZTSL010000048.1:0-32167 GCA_964616915.1 uncultured bacterium | reverse complement strand
ATTCTACCGGGGAGACGGCGAGCTGGCAATCCCATACCGACGCGGGTGCAGGGCAATCGCATGAGATTTCCCGATAAGATCTGCGATCCCGTGGAATCGTATCGCCAAGTCGGCCTCCCTGTGGTATAGTGAAGAGAACCGCCAACGAGACGCCCGGTCGGGCGCCGAACATCACGGAGCGGGGGGGCATCTCTCCCGAAGATCGTGGATCGAACGAACCGATGGACGAACGAACGAGGCGTGAGCAGGAAGACGGAGAGACCCGGGGGACGACCGGCGAGAAACCCGGCGATCCAGAGGCAAAGGGAGAGACCCGGGGGAGGACCGATGAGGAAACCGGGAATCCGCAGGGAGACCCTGCCTCGAATCGCCCTTCCGACGACGCAAGGGGAGAGCAACGACCGGTTCGCGTCGTGGTCCGCCCCAGGCGGCCCACTCCCCGGGTGATCGTCTCCCCCCCCCAGGTGAAGGTACGCGCTCGCAGCATCTTTCTGTGCCGCGAGTGCGGCAGGAAGAGTCCTTTCTACCTCCCCTTCTGCGTGCAGTGCGCCGGCAGGATCGTCGAGAAGCCGCGGGAATATCATGCCGTAACGATCACGGGGATGCGCGATCCTTCGGTGCGGGAGAGCCTGGCACGTTTCCTGAGCGAGATCTCCACCGATCTCACCTACAACCGATGTTCCCGGACGTTGAAGAAGCTGCCCCTGCTCGTTTGCAACGATCTGTCGCGACGGGAGGCGCGGATCTTCGCCTCACGGTTGCAGATGTTGGGCGCCCGCACCGAGGTGAAGCGAAGCCAGCGGGTGGGATTCCGGGACCGGCTCTTCCTCGAGGAGGGGAGTTTCGGAAACAAGTCACCTGCGCTCGAGGTCTACTGGAGCGAGATCCCCCTCTTCACCCTGGGGCGCTACACCTATCCTTCCGTCTTCCAGCTCTCCTCGATCCCGCACATCCGCGGGACGATCAAGGCGATCGATCAGCCGGAGTTCAAGACGATCCTGGCCAACCTCCTCCATCACGCCCATGAGATCCTGGCCCTGGCCTATTCGATGAGTGATCTTGCGCTCGTCTCCACGGACAGCATCTTGATCGGAGGGGTGGAGGAGACGCTGCTCGATGCCTTCCACATCGTTCGGGAGGCGAGCCGCACGGCCCACTACCTCGAGTTGAGCGACCAGCAACGGCTGCGCGCACAGGTCGAGGAACTCCGATGCCGGCTCGCGGCCGCCGCGAATCCCCAGACACGACGAAGCTACCGTCTGGCACTCGTGGAGAAGGAGAAGGAGATCGAAGCGTTTGCCACGATGCATGGCCGGGTGGAGAAGGCCGTGGCCGATCTCACCCACGTGTGTGCCGTCTTCGAACGTAGCCACGTGGAACTCCTCCGGATGCTCAGCGAGGAGGAGGGGACCAGGGAGGAGGAACTCCCCCCCTTCTCCCTGATCCGCGCACGGCTCTCGAGCCTCGAGGACGAATTGCGCATCATGGAGAAGACGATCGAAGAGATGAACACCCTCTTCGAGGTGGAGGAGGAGACGACGTGATCACGATCCGGCCGAGGAAAGGGGAAGCGGGGGGGGAAGACCGCTACGCCCGGCTCCGGGAGATCCCATGGTGGGATCAGGAGGTCCTTGCCGCAGCACGGGTGATCGTGGTGGGCGCCGGCGCCCTGGGCAACGAGGTCCTCAAGAATCTCGCCCTGCTCGGCATCGGTTCGATCACGATCGTCGATCACGACCGGATCGAGACCTCCAACCTCACCCGCTCGGTCCTCTTCCGACGGGGAGACGTGGGGGCGTGGAAGGCCGAGGTCGCCCGGGATCGGGTCGTGGAGATGAATCCCGATTGCCGGGTCGAGGCGCTCTGCTGCGACGTGATCTTCGATCTCGGTCTCGGCCGTTTCCGGCGCGCCGATGTCGTCTTCGGCTGCCTCGACAACCTGGCGGCCCGCTTCTTCCTCAACAAGTTCTGCTACCGCACGAAGACCCCTTACCTCGATGCGGCACTCGACCATCTCAACGGGGATGTACGGATCTTCGTCCCCCCGGAGGGGGCGTGTTACGAGTGCGGGATGTCGGAGCACGATCGGCGAACCCTGCGAAAGCGGGTGAGCTGCCTCAAGACGGCCCTCCCCCCGATCGAACGGCATATTCCGACCACGCCGACGATCTCGGCGATCATCGCCGGCTTGCAGGTCCAGTATGCGGTCCGCCTCCTTCACGGCAAGCCGATCCCCCGCAGTCACCGGATCGGGTATTACGGGCTGAGCGACCTCTTCTTCGACGCCGAACTCCTCCCCACGGCGACCTGTACGACGCACGCCTATTCCGATCCGCTCCCCCTCTCCGAGATCCACGAGCTGCCCCTGCGAGCGACGGAAACGACGATGGGAGAACTCTTCGAAACCGTCCGGAAGGAACTCGGTCTTTCCGAGGTGATCCTCGATCTCTACGACGACCGCGACCTCGTGGTGGCCCTGCGCTGTCCGGCGTGCCGGAAGGAAACCCCCGCCGTGGGCGTCGTCGGAAAACTGACGGAGGCCAAAGCGCGCTGCCCCGCCTGTGGGGAGATCCGGACCCCCCATACGGTGGCTTCCGTAGAAGCTCCCGAGGATTTCGGGGACCACACCCTCCTCGAGATCGGTATCCCTCCGGGACAGATCCTCGCCTTCCGGGATCCCGCCGGATCGGCGCTCCACTTCTTCGAGCTGAGCGCCGATCTCTGAACCCCTCGGGCGTTCCGCCTAGCGGAGCATCGCCTCGAGGACGATGGGCTCCTGGTTTGCGATATGGTCGTAGGGGAGGCCAAGGGCGGCCAGGAGGGTGGCGTGGATGTCGGGGGGACGGATCCGCACGCCCCTTTCATCCGGACCCCCGGTGGCGGGATCGATCGGCTGGAGGAAGAAGGTGTCGTCGGTCGCACCGATGACACGGTTGCCCGCGATCCCCTTGCCCGCCACGAGACAACTCGAAGAGAGGTGATGATCCCGTCCGCCACGGCTGTTCAACCGGGGCGTCCGGGCGAACTCCGAGGAGACGACGAGCAACGTCCGCTCCCAGAAGGATTTCCCCCTGGCATCCTTCACCGCTTTCAACCGGGTGACGAGGTCGCTGAGCGCATCGAAGCCTGCCCGCAGCGCGGGGGCGTGGAGCGTTTGATAGTCGTCGTCGTGATGGTCGATGTTCGTGGCCAGCCGGATCGAAACGCATTGGCTCACACTCGGAATTCCCGCCTCGGGATCCCCGGTGATCGCCTGGGCCGCGATGAAGGCCTGTCCCTTGGGACCTGCCATCTCCTGGGTCAACCGCTCCTTGTCGATGCCGAAATGATCGAGGAGGGCCGAGATCGAGGGGTTCTCCTCGTAGTCGAGGTAGTCGAAGAGACGGGCGAGTTCGCCCGACGCGAGCACCTTGGCATCCTCGTAGGCATCGAGGAAGCGAGAGGTCATCCCCTCCCCGTCGAGCATCGTGCCCATGCACCCGGGATCGAGCACAGCGGCATCGATGGCCTCGGCGCTCTCCCCCCCGATCCGAGGCTCCAGCGAGGAGAGGACCGCCAGGAGGTCGAGGGGCTGGCGGATGCTCAACCCGGAGGCATGGCTGGCAAGCCCCTCGTTGTAGGTCTCCATCCCGACGACGAGATTCGGAATCGCGGTCAGCTTCTCGAACTGGGCCGCGGTCCACGTCACGAGGGAACTCCCCGAGGCTTGCAAGCCCCGGGGAAACTTCCCGGTCAGAAAGTAACGCCGCCCCACCTCATGGGTGAGCGTCCCCATGTCGATGCCCCGCACGACGCACAGATCGGAGAAATGGGCCTCGGCCAGGCGTCCGATCGCAGGCCCGAAGGCGATGTTGCTTCCCGGGGGACGCACGAGCCCCGATCCCCCCGTCTCGGAGAGGACCCGGGCGATCTCCGGATCGCTCTCCGCAAGGAGCGCGTAGGCCGGATCGATCGCTGCGCCTTCCCCGAAATCGTTCGCATCTCGCGGGTCGAGCGCCAGAAGCTGGTCCCACCCCCCCTCGAAGGTGCAGAAGAGGAGGAAAGGGGCTTCATCCGGGTCGGAGAAGGGCGTCCGCGCCAGGGCGGGAACGATATCCCGGAAGCACCACGAAGCACTCCCCAGAGCGAGGAATTTCAGCATCGTTCGTCGGGTGATCCCCTGCTTTTCCTGCATGATCGGCTCCCTTGCTTCGATCAGTAGAGATGGAACTCCGGCGCGCTCAGCAACGCCACGCAGACGGCCAGCCACCCCTCCCGGGAGGAGGAGCGGGATGCGGTCTCGAAGACGTCACGGAGGTGCGCGATCGCCTCCTCGTCATCCGGAGCAACCCGCTCGCCGAGGAAACGCAACTTGAGGTATCGCAGATTCTCGTCGATCGTGGCGCTCCTCCCCGTCTCGTCGAGGGATGCGAAGCGCACGAGCACCCGTTCCTCCGGGTTGGTGCGGCTTTCATCGGCATCGAGGATCTTCGTGCAGACGTTGACGGCCATGTCCCCCATGAATTTGAGATAGAGCGCGGAGGGGTCGGTGTTCTCCTCGGTCACTTCGATGAAATCGGGTTTGCCCAGCGTGGTGCTCAGCGCATCGAGGGCATCGACCTGCCGGTTGCCGATCCGAAGCGTCCAGCGGATCGGCCTCCCCTCTGCGTCCCTTCCGGCCACGACGGGGATCGAGGCGGCGAGCATGTCGATCGTCAACCGTTTCACGGCCCGGCTCGCCGGGGGAACCGCCACCCCGGGATTCTCCACGTCGGCGGCCGTGGCAACCCCTTCCATCTCTGCCCCTTGCGAGGCTTCCTCCTTGCCGGCCGGGGAAGAACAGGCGATGAGTCCCGACATCAGCACGACCACGATCGCAAGGAGAATTCGGGGCACCCTCGAGCGTGCAGGCCGAGGGGCGCGTGGCACGACACGCACAACCCTCCGGAAGGATCGGGACAGCTTCCTCGTTGCAACGGTCTCTACGGTCGAGGGATCGAAATGCGTTCCCCAACCGTGGGAAACGAAAACGCAGGCAGGCTTCATCATCGGATCCTCCGGTATTGGGGGAGATGGACGAGGCGCTTGACGAGCGTCTTGAAATCGTCGTGTGCCTGGAACTCCTCGGTGAGTTGTCGAAGGAGATCGATCTCATTCTCCGGACGAGAGGGATCGAGGATCATCTCCCGCCCCATGAAGGTATGGAAGAGGTGCTTGACGATCGCAGCGGCGAATTGACCCGAGGCGATCGTCCGTCTGGCCAGGGAGATCGGTCCCCCCTCGAGGTTGTCGGCGATCTGCTGGTGGATCGCATCTCCGACATCCGCATACTGGTAGGGGAGCAACGTCCCAGGGTTGTACGCCGCGGGATCGGTGACGTAAAAACGCTCGCAGATCCGGGGAACGATCGTGGAGACGAGCGGATCACACGCAGGTTCGTAGATCGGGAAAACTTCCCGGTCGGAGATCAATGCACTCCCCGCCTCGGCGATCTTGCCGAAGGCGGCGGCAAGGGGTTCGAGCACCTGGTGACAGTAGCGGCAGGTACATCGCTGCGTGAGATCGTCCGCCACCGGGTCGCAATCGGTGTCGGTGGGGTCGGCCGGGGGGACGAAGTACTGCCCCGTGAAGACGATCCGGAAACGATTGGCCCGGGAGCGGTTCGTCTGGAAACGGAGTGTATAGGCAGGAAGAGTCAGGATCCCCGCATGCCCCATCTCCGGATCGACCTCGGCCGGCCGCCACGTCGTATCGAGAAAGTCGGGATCTTCAGGCAACTCGGGATCCCCCCGCTGCCAGGCGTTGTAGATCCGGAAGGGGGAGACCAGGTGCGCCAGGTGCTTCTTCCAGAAGTCGAGCGTTCCGTTCATCTCCACGGTCGTGTCCGTCAGGATCCCGGAATAGGGTTTCCCCCCCACGGTGTGCGCATCGATGAGACGCAGGAGCTGTTCCCGCATCATCTCCGTGATCGTGCGGGCGACGTCCGGACCGTAGCACCATCGGAGGTCAGGACCGCAGCCACAGCGGGGGTTGCGTTGCGCACCGAATTCGCTGCACGAGGTGACCTCCCCGTTGCGGGAGGGCGCAGTCGGCGTCGTCTGGGCATCGTAGGCGCAGACACGGATCGTCGTCTCGGGCGCCCAGTAGGGCCGGACCCGCACCCACCCCTCCCGGCGGGTGTTGCCCTCCTCCACGATCGGGATCGGATGGCCCGTCTCGTCGAAGTCGGTCTGCTCCTGATCGAGACAGGTCAACTGGCCGTCGCCGCGATAGACGCTGCGCCGGGCTGCGGAGCGGATGCTGAAGATCCCGTCGGCATCTCCCCTCGGCTTCGTGAGGATGAAAACGGGATCGGCCAGCCGGACGTTCCGCACGTTGGGCCAGAGGAGATGCTCATGAAAGCGGCGCATCGCGATCCGGAATTCGTCCCCGGCCATCCAGGCCTCGATGAGCGAATCGGGCACCGTCGATTCCCCGTCGAGCGCGAGATATTCCTCGTAGTCGGGGAGCCGATGGCGCAGATCGAGCGACAGACGCCGCAAAAGGTGGTAGCGGTCGAGTTCCTGGGAACGGAGACATTCGCTCTCCTGGGCATACCCGCCGGAAGGTGCAAGGAGGAGGGCAAGACCAAGGAGCATCGAGCAGCAGTTCTTCATCACATTTCCTCGATGGTGATCGTTTGCAGCTATTCCGGTACAGCGCGGAGGAAACGATCACTCCAGCCGTCCACCGGTATACCAGCGCAGATAGGTGTCGAATTCCTCGTCGGTGAGGGGATCGAGGCCTGCGGGGGGCATCTGGCCGGTGGAGAGACGCTCCAGGATCGTGTCGGCCAGGGCTACGACCTCCTCGTAATGGGTGAAATCGTGGCGCGGGGCGCCGGCGACCCCCTCGAGGTGGCAGGTGTTGCACTTGCGGTCGAAGATCGGGGCGACATCCGCGGTGAAACCGATCGTCGTGCCGGTGGCGATCATCGTGAGCGTCGTTCCGGTGCCGATCCAGACGTTGCCCTCGTCGTCCACGGTTCCCTTGCGTGCCTCCCCCTCCCAGGGCCAGGGGGCGAGCCCTGTCACGGATTCCCCATCGATCCGGAAGAGACCCGCCTCACTCCCTCCGATCCATCCACCGGTGGGATCGGAGGCGAGGAGATCGACCCGGCTCCCCTCTTGCTCGCCGGAGAGGGTGAAGCGGCGGTACTCCCCGGAAGGTTCCCGAACGAGCACCCCCCGTTCCGTGGCGATGGCAAAGCGGGTCCCGTCCGTGTCGATCGCAAAGACCCTCCCGAAGTCGGCCGGGAGTTCCACGTAGGAAAGATCGGTGAGGCGGACTTCGAAGATCCGTTCCCCATAGGCCACGACGAGATATTCCTCGGTGGCGGCCAGGGCGCTGGGGGGAACTTCCACACCGGGGAGGGTGAAACGGCCGAGTTCGAAGTCCACGATCACGAAGACCCCCGTTTCGCCGCCGAACCAGATCACCTCGTTCTCCCCTGCGCCCACCACATGGAGCATCCCGATATCGAGGTCGCGGACCGCCAGGCTCATCGGTGCGTAGATCAGCCGTCCCTCGCTCGAATAGAAGAGACCATCTTCCGCTGCGACGAGGATCCCCGCTCCCCGACGGCCGATCGCAGTGACCCCCCCCGTCTCGATCGGTTCTCCCGGCGCGGAATAGACGGAGATGGCAGAGAACTCCGTTCCGAAGAGCCCGTAGAGGCCGGTCGGTGTCCCCGCGACGATCGTTCCGGCATCGTTGCCCACGGCCACCACCGTATCGGGCACCTCGTGGGAGACGAAGGCCACGTCCTCGGGAAAGGTCAGAGGAGAAGCGACGGTGGCGATCCGCACGGAAGTGGAAGAATCTCCGCCGTTTCCGGCGGTCTCCTCCCCACCACAGGCGGGGAGCACACAGAGGAAGAGAAGGAGGAAAGCAGCGGATATGCCTTTCATCAGCGGGCCTCTTTCGATCGGCTGCGAGCGGTTGCGGGTGGAGGTGGCTTCGCCCGACCGGCACGAAAGCGCCGGTGCGGACCACCGCTCCAGGAGCGTCCCCCCTTCTTCGACGGGTTTCCGGAGAAGCGTTTCCCCTCCCTGCTCCGAGGCGGAACGTGGGGAGCGCTTCTCCCGACGCGGGGCGGATCGCTCGATCCTCCCGGAGAAGATGCAATCCCCATACCCGTTTTTCGCCGTCCCCTGCACCCGATTGCCACGCCGCGGTCTTCCCTGCGCGATGGCGCCACAGGGGCGCGAAGGGACGTCTCTCTGGTTTCCCCGCCTCCTCGACAGGGGAGTGAGAAGGGTGGCGCAAATCAGCCGATCCGGCGGAATTCCTACGGTTCCGTATCCTCGAGGACGAAGACCCGGTCCGCCTCCTCGGCGAAGGGATCGGAAGGAAGGGAGGCAAAGACCCAGCGGCGCATGGCGGGGAGTTCCTCCTCCCGCCAGCGGGGGGAAAGCCGGAGGTGGAGGAAGTCGTCGAAGAGTCGTTCGATCAGCGTTTCGAGCTGTTCGACGAGGTCGATCCGGTCGAAGAAGGCGGTCTCCTCGTCTTCGTGGTCGATCTCCGGCAGCTTGAGCGCGTGGATGTCGAGCGTCTCCGCCTTGATCGTGAAGGTCCAGTCGAGCGTTCCCCGCAGGATTCGAATCTTTGCGCCCACGACCTTCTTCCCCTCCATGAGGGCGGTCTTCGCCTCCTTCGAGATCGAGGGGGAGCCCCCCTTGAGGATGTTCTCGAGGCTCTGTCCCCGTTCCGCGCGCAGGGTGAGGCGGTCGTCGAACCAGACCTCGACCTTCTCCTCGGGGTGGCGGGGCGTCGCCGGAAGCGTAAAGATCCCGTCGCCCGTCTCGCTCCGGAACCAGAGCCAGGTGAGGAATTCTGAACCGATGAATCCCTTTTCCGTGAGCAGGGTGAAGAGGTCCATTGCCGTTCCTCAGCTTTCGGGGTGGGAGAAGACCACGGGTTCGAGCCCTTCGATCGCTTCTTCGAACGACGCATCCTCCGTGAATTCGTAGGCGAGGAGGAGGGGGTGGGCGAAGCGCAGGGAGAGCCCGAAGGTCTGCTGGAAGCGTTCGATCATCTCCTCATTGGCCTTCTTGCTCGTCGAGAAGAAGAAGAGGCGGCCGCTGTCGAGGTTCCAGACGAGTTCGTAGGCCTGGGTCGAGGGCAGGATCCCTTTGCGGATGATCTCCTCCCGGACTTTCTGTTTGAGCGCCTCCTCGAGCGACCGGGAGATCCGTTCCACCTCGGGATGCTCCGCGAGATAGGCCTCTGCCCGCCGGGTGTAGTAGGCCGAGAAGAGCTTCGCCGGAATCGTGAGCTGATCGATCCGGAGCACGAGACGGATGTACTGGTTGAAGAGAAACCTGTCCGGAGAGGAGAAATCGGTGTCGAAGAGGTGGCGGATCGTCACCCATCCTGCGGAACGGAGCTTCTCGATCGCGCTGTCCACCTCGCGGAAGGCATGACGCGCCAGTTCCTTGCTGTAGCGTTCCTTGAAGTCCTCCGGCGGTCTTCCGATCACGCGATATCGGCGGTAGGTCAGTGTGCCACTCAGGGATCCCATCCGGATGTGTTCTCCTTATCTTGCCAGGCGTGGCCCCATCGTCGTCAGCGCTCCTTCTGGGGGGGCGCCGCGGATCTTCCGTGCGGGCGGGCCTTGACGGTCCGACCGTAGCAGGCTTGTTACTCCTCTGAGGGGCAAAAGTCAAGGAGGAGGTTCGGGCCCAAATCCCCGGGCAAGGAAGGAGCAGGACGCGGAGATCGAGGAGCGGCAGGGCCGGAGGGAAGCGGCGCTTTCAGGGGACGAGGGTCACCTGGGGATTCGGGACGCCTGCCGATCATTGCCTCGTGGTCGTGGATCGAGTAGAATGAAACGAAGATCTTCTTGGCTTGCGACGATGGAGGTTCCGGATGACGAAAGGTTCTGTTTCCCTGAGGCTTGCCCTTTCCCTCCTCCTTGGCGGGATCCTCCTCGGGCCCGGATCGTGTGACTTCCCTCCCGGCGGAGAGGATTCCAGTGGGGGAGCGGAGACCTCGGAGACGAGCGCGTCCACCGGGAGCACCGGTGGAACGGCCGAACCGATCCCCTTTGGAGGAAACGTCGGATACCTCGACCGGATCTCGGGGGTCTCCACGCCGATCGCCGGAATGCGCGTCACCGTGACGGGAGGAACGATCGAAGCGGAGAGCGTGACGGACGAATCGGGAACGTTCGCCTTCGAACTCCCGCCGCGCACCTACGCGGTCACCTTCCACCACCCCTGCCTCCAGGCGGTCACCGCCGTGAGCGACGTCGCCGAAGAGGCGAGCTTCACGATCACGATGGTGGGAAACGGTCCGCTCCTCGAAGGGCCGTGCGAAGCTCCGGGGCGGGGGCGGATCGGCGGGGAGGCCACGGGGAGCCAGGACCCGATCGATATCTTTCTCCTCGGCAACAGCCAGGCCGGCGCCACCCTCTCCCCGCCGGAGACGACGTACGATCTTCCAGCCCTCCATCCCACGTCGCAGGAGGCCGTGGTGGCCCAGACGCTCGGTTTCAACCTCGATGAACGCGACACCGAGATCTTCGTGATCTCCTTCTTCCCCGAATCGGTCGATGCGAAGGGGGACGTCGAGGTTGCCAACGATACGACCACGCGGGTCGATCTCGTGATGCAGCCGACACAGCCGACCCCCACCACGGTGCGGGTCACGATCGCTGACAGCGTTCCCGACATCACGCTCTTCTCCTTCTTCGAGACCGATCCCTACCTCGTTTTCCTCGATGCCTTCGTCTTCTACGGCACGATCGGCCAGGATGCCTTCCTCCCGCTGGGATCGAAGAACCTGACGTTGCGGATTGCGGATTTTCCGGTGACGACGAAACGCTACGTCTTCGCCGTGGAGGGCGCAACCGCGCAGGGGGCGCTCTTCCCCCGCTCGGTTGCGGAGCAACGGGCCTATACGACCGGTCCGATCGAGATCACCTTCCCCCTGACCGCGCCGGGCGGTTTCACGATCTCGGAAGGGACGACGCCCAACCCCCGCTTTTCCTGGGATGCTCCTTCCCGCGGTACGGTCGAGGTCTATGAACTGATCGTAGGCCGGGTCTTCTACGACGAGGCGGCTGAACGGCTCCGTACGGATCCGATCTGGCGGGCCCATACGAAGACACGCCAGGTGCGCTATCCCTCCTCGCTTTCGCTCGATGCGGGGGAGACCTTTGCCGCGTGGGTCTGTGCCTTCGATGCGCCGACGCAAACCCTGACCCCCGCCAACTTTACGACCTTCGACTTCTCCGAGCCCTTCGTCCAGGGATGCACCGAGCCGGTGGCCTTCACGAGCGGTGATCCGGCCGGGGATCGTGACGGTGATGGCTACGATGACGACCTGGACAACTGCCCGACGACACCGAACATGAACCAGAAGGACCAGGACAAGGATCGCGTCGGGGACGTCTGTGACAACTGTCCCGAGGACTTCAACCCCGATCAGGCGGATCGTGACAGAGACGGACGGGGTGACGTCTGCGATCCGATCGGATGAGGAATTTCCTAGCATGAGCACCGCATATCGGCTTTCGACGATCATCGGTCTTTGTTCCCTGCTCCTTGCGACCTCCCCCCTCTTTGCGGGCGTGAGTGTCCGTAGTGTGGGGCGAGGGGAGGGATGGATCGACATCGAGGTGACCTTCCCCCCCCTCTCCCGCCCCAGTGCTCGGGGGAACCTCGAACTCCCCGGTGACGCCTTCGAGACGCGTCCCGGCTTCCCCCGTCTCCCCTGCACCGGTGTCCTGATTCCCCTCCCTTCGATCGAGGGGCTTACGCTCGAGGTGCTCTCCGCCGAATCCGAGGTCCGCTCCGGCGTGGAGATCCCGCGGGTTCCGGAGGGGGAAGACGCTGTCGCCCCCCGGTGCGGGACGGAACCATGGGAGGAAGACAAGGAGTTCCCCGCGGCACGGGCCGTGATCGACACCACGGGGATCATGCGGGGAGAGCGACTCGCGCGGCTTCGCCTCCACCCCTTCCACTGGAACGCGCAGACTGGGCAGCTCCGTCATGACCGGAGAGTCCGGCTTCGTCTCTCCTTCGAGCTTCGCACCCCTTCGAGGCAGATCGCCATCCGGCGGCCCGATCCCGCACGCCTGCTCCCCTTCGAGATCTTCGCGCGCATCGAGGTGAAGGAACCGGGGCTCTATCGGGTCACCTACGACGATCTCCTCGCCGCGGGACTCCGCAGGCGGAGCCTCCCGGCGGCGCAACTCGCCCTCTTCCACCTCGGGCGGGAGGTCCCGATCGCGCTCCATACGCGCGACCCCGAGCGTTTCGCAGCGGGCGATACCTTCGAGTTCCATGCCGAGGGGATCGACAACCTCTTCACCGATACGGCCGTCTATCACCTCACCTGGGACGGCCGCAAGGGGGAGGGGATGCGAATCCTCACGACCGATGGGGGAGGGGCGGGGGAAGGTTCCCTCGATCGCTTCCGCGCGACGGTCCATCGGGAAGAGGATCATCTCCACTGGAGCGAAATGCCGGGGGCCCCGGAGACCGACTTCTGGTTCTGGACGAAGCTCACCTGGCCGGGGCCCGCGACCGGGGTCTACGGCATCTTCCTCCCCGATCCCCTCCCCGATGGGGAACCCGCCCTCCTGCGGGTCGAACTCCAGGGACGCTCCAACGCCCCCCCCGTCCCGAACCATCACGTCCGCGTCCGCTTCAACGGGAACGTCGTGGGGGAAGGTCGCTGGCAGGACTTTCAACACTTCACCCTCGAGGCCCCCCTCTCCCCCGATCTCCTCATCGATGGCTTCAACCGCGTCGAGGTCGAACTCCCCGGCGAGATCGAAGCCCCCATCGATGTCGTCTATCTCGACGCGATCGACGTCACCTACACCCGCCGGATCGAGGCGTTCGAGGACGAACTCCGTTTCACCCCCGAAGCCGACGGACGCCTTCGCTTCGAGATCGGAGGATTCACCTCCAGCGAAGTGCGTGTGTTCGATCTCTCCTCCTCTTCGGGGGTGTCGGAGATCGTTCCGGTGGAGATCGCCACCGAACCGGACGGATTTCGTGCCACCTTCGTCGGGGGGGGACGGGGGGATTACTACGCCGTCGGCGCGGGAAAGATCCGAACTCCTGAGAAGATCACGATCCGCCGGATCGAAAACCTGAGGCGCCCCAACCTCGGCGCCGACTACCTCGTGATCGCCCCCCGTGACTTCCTCGAGGCCGCCCGTCCCCTCCTCACCCACCGCCGCCGGCAGGGGCTCCGGGTCAAGGGCGTGGCCGTCGAGGACCTCTACGATCTCTTCTCGGAAGGGCAATTCGATCCTGGGGCGATCCGGGCGTTTCTCCAGTATGCCTATGAGAACTGGCGCTCCCCGGCACCCGAGTATGTCCTTCTTCTCGGGGATGCCACGCTCGACTACCGGGACAACTACGGCACGGGAAAGGAGACGCGCGTGCCGGCACACCTGACCTTCTCCGATCTGAGTGGCCTCATCCCGGACGACAACTGGTACGTCAGTGTCGATGGCGACGACTTCCTCCCCGACATGAAGGTGGGGCGGATCTCAGGGGGAGACGCGGAGACGATCGCCACGGTCGTGCGCAAGATCATCCGCTACGAGAGCGAGGGGGCGCCTACACGGGCCCATGCCCTCTTCGCGGCGGACAACAACGAACCCGTCTTCGAGGAGGATAGCGAAGTCCTGATCGGCATGCTCCCCTCCTCCTACGAGGTCAGCCGGGTCTACCTCAGCGACTACAGCGATATCGATGCGGCCACGGACGACGTCCTTTCGGCGATCGACGCCGGCGCGTTCCTGACGATCTACACGGGGCATGGGAACATCACCCGGTGGGCGGGAGAGGGGCTGCTGGAGACCTCCGACATCGATCGGCTCACGAATGCCGACGCGCTTACCCTTCTGGCCACCTTCAACTGCCTCAACGGCTTCTTCGCCTACTGGCAGGAGTATTCCCTGGGAGAACGTTTCCTCCTTGCCGGCAATGGGGGCGCGATCGCGGCGTTTGCCCCGAGCGCGCTCGGGTACACGTGGGAACACGAGACGTTGGGCGAAACGCTCCTGGAGGAGATCTTCGCAAGCGGCGGGCAAGAGCGACTGGGAACGATCGTCACGAACGCGAAACGCAACGCCTATGCGCGAAACGGATCGCGGGACATGCTCTCCTCCTTCTCCCTGCTCGGCGACCCGGCGGGGCTCCTCTTCGTCCCCTGAGTGCCACGGATCATCCTGCCAGGGATTCCGCCCGATCGATCTCCTCCGTTGCCCGGGCATCGATCCCCACGATCGCCACGGCCCCGAGGAGGAGGGCGAACCAGAGGGTCGCCACCCGGATGAGGAAGGTGGCGGCGACCGCCTGCGATGTGGTGATGCCGTAAGCCTTGACCAGCATCGCTGCCATCGAGCCCTCCGTCACCCCGAGTCCTCCCGGGAGGAAGGAGAGCGCGCCGGCGATCGTGGCGAAGGCATAGATGAAGGTCGCCGATCCCAGCGACATTCCCTCCGGCGCGGAGGGAAGGGCCCGGAGCACGAGGTAGAGTCCCAGGCACTCGGCAAACCAGGCTACGATCCCGCAGAGGAGGCCGAGGAGGAAGATCCGCGGTTCGAGCATTTCGCGCATACTCCGAAGCGCCGTGAAGAGTCGCACGATCCCCTTCCCCCAACGGGGATGCCCGGCCAGCGGGGTGAGCAGTCTCTCGATCAGAAAGGGATGGCGCAAGAGGAGCACGATCCCCCCGATTCCGATCCCCACCCCCCATACGACCCGCGTGCTTCCGGAGAAGAGGGAGAGCCCGAAGAGGGAGAGGAAGAGGAGGGCCAGAAAATCGGTGATCCGCTCTGCGACCACGATCGGCGCGCTCCGGCTCACCGGCGTCCCCGCCTCCATCTTGAGGAGGAACGACTTGACGACCTCCCCCGCCTTCCCCGGCGTGATCGTGAGAACGAAACCGGACAGGAAAATCCGAAGGCTCTTGCCCCATGGGATCTCCACGGAAAGGGCGCGCAGGTAGGCCTGCCACCGCAGGAAGCGTACCCCGTAGTTCACGAGGGAGAGCCCGAAGACCGCCACGAGCCAGGGCCAGGGAAAGGCCCGCAGGACGAGAAGGAGCCGATCGAGACCGCTCCAGAGGCTCATCCCGAGATAGACGAGGGCCGCCAGGGCCATCCCGATCAGGATCTTGCGCGTAAACGCCGGGCCCAACCGCATCCGATTCTCCTTCCTCCTCGCTTCATCCTCGCTGTTGGCCGTCGAGTCCTACGGAATGGGCGACCGCGGAGGGGCGAAAGAGCGCCAGTGCCTTTTCCAGATCGTCGCGGTCCACGTAGATGCGCGTGATCTGCCGCTCCTCCCGGTACTTCTTGAAGAGATCGGTCGCCTCCTCGAGGGGTTGGACGACCCGCTTCCCCAGGATGGGGGACTCCTCGAAGACGTAGATCGGAGGGGCATGGGGGGCGTCCTCACGGGTGTAGTACTTGGAGAGGATGCCCGCCGAGGAGGCCAGGATCGAAACGATCCCGTTCTCTTCAAGGATCGAGGTGATGCGGTCGTAATCGATCCCGACCGCATCGCTCCGCTTGCCATGCACCTCCATGAAGACCTTGAAGGGCCTCCGTTCGATGATCCGGCGCGCCCACGGATTCTCGGAGGAACGCAGATGGTGGTAGAGATGGTAGTCGTCCACCCTGGCGTAGACCTCGATGTCGGTGGGAAGCCGATAGGCATCCCCCCCCTCCTCGAAGAAGCGCTTGAGCATCTCCTCGTAGACCACGGCGCGGTGATGGAAGTAGATCATGAGAAACATGTGGTAACGCGCGATCAGGAAGTCATCGACGGCATAGATCGCACGTTGGTGAAGCGCGAGATATGCCCGATTGGACTCGACGTGACACCCCAGATTGGAGATCAGCCATGGCAGGTCGAACTTTCCGTAATGCACCCCCGCGAAGTAGGAATCACGGATCAGATAGTCCATCCGATCGACATCGAGTTCGCTCGAGACGATCTGCGAGAGGAGGGGACGGTAGTCGATCCCTTCGAAATGGAAGAAGTCGTCTTCGAGGGGGAGGTCGATGTCGATGAGTGCCGCGACGTGGAGCGGCAAAATCCCGGGGATCGTGCCGGCAAGGGTCTCCGATAGGGAAGAATCGGTGATGATCTTGATCGTGTAGTCCTCGTGGGTGGCCCGCCGCGCGGCATCCCTCACCCCCCGATAACAGGGGATCGCAAGATCGCAGAGGGGGGGCATGGCGAACTCCGTGGCGTGGGAGAGGGGGGGATGACCCACGTCGTGAAGCAACGCCGCAAGCCGGACGGCTCCGAGAAAACGGTCGTAATACGCCTTCGAGAGGATGCCCCGCCGGAAGATCGAAGCAAACGCCTTCGTGGCGACCGCGACCGCGCCGATCGAATGGTTGTAACGGTTGTGGCTGGCACCGGGAAAGGAAAGCTCCGAGAAACCAAGCTGTTTGATGTTGCGCAGCCGCTGGACGAAGGGGTGATCGATGATCGGAATCTCGTAGGGCTGGATCTCGATCGCACCATGGATCGGATCCCGTAGTTCCATCATCGTGCGGGGCATCAGGCAAACCCTTCTTCACCGACCCCATCGGAGGAGAGGCCGAGGTAGAAGCCGACCTCCCGTTCCAGCGTCTGCCGGATCTCTTCCACGAGTTCGGCATGATCCGTTGCCACCCGTTCGATGTTGCGCTGGAAGAGATAGATCCTGTTGTCGGGGACGAGGGGGAAAGGCTCGGCATTCTCGCGGGGAATGCCGGAGAAGAGACCGGAGATGAGGGGATCGACCCCCTCCTCGCCAGGAAGGGTGGCGGAGGGGAAGTCGGAGATGTAGATCGTCAGCTCGGAGAGCGCGCGGATCATCCCCGCCGGAAGCATCATGATCGCTTCCTCCACGCTCCTTCGGAACGCCTCCCGCGGCACCCGGAAGGGGAGGGGGAAGTGCCTCGGACTGAGCAGATAGGCCCGATAGATCGCCTCCTCCGCCTCCAGGAAGCGCCCCTGCCGCTCCAGGAGCAACCCCCACCAGTAGTGGGCCTCCGCAAGCCGGACGTCCCGCCGCAGCGCCCCCTCGATCGCCAGTTCCGCCATCTCGAAGTTCCAGAGGGAAAAGTAGCCGAACCCGAGCATCGCCTGACATTCGGCATCCTCGGGTGCCCGGATCAAGCCCTGCTCCAGGAAGCGGACCGCCTCCTCGTAGCGTGCCATCTCGAGGAGCGCAGCCCCGGCGATGATGAAGGCTTCCGGTTCGTCCTCGTCCTCGCTGATCGCCTGGCCGGAAAGGGACAACGCCTCTTCGTAGTCCCCCTCGGCCATCGCCTCGAACGCATTCTGAACGAGTTCCTGATAGATCGATTTCATCTACATCTCCACGAAATGCCGCAAGCTACTGCAAGTCTATCCACCTCCCGCAAATCTGTCAAGACGAACGCTCTCCCCCGGATCGATCCATGAAACTCACCAGGGACTTTTTCGCACTTCACCCGCCTGCGCCGGCGCGGCAGGGAGATGGAGTGGGGGAGAAGAGTGATACACGACGCCGGTCGGTTTTACCCACCACCGCAGAAGACGCAGAGGCATCCTTACTCGTCGATCGGGTAAGGCACGGCCGGGGATGGGCCACCCGATTCGAGTGGCCACGAGGAGCGGGGCCACTCACGCACACGGCCTTCGAAGTCGTCTTCGCCTCGATCGTAGAGGAGATCCGTTCCAACGTCGAGGGAAGGGTGATCCATATCCCCCCCATGTCCACTATACGCTCCCGGCCTCGGATCCAGGTGGCGTCACGGGGCGTCACTGCAAGCGTGGCGTCGTCTGGGTGATACAGTGGATGGCCCCGTAGAGGCGGGCGATGAGGTCGGAGGGGATCGGAACGATCCGCCGATCCGGGAAGGCGGATTGGATGATGTCGAGGGCTTCCGCCTCCCGCTCCGGCTCCTGGAGGTAGACCGGCACGAGAACGACGTCGTTGACCGCCACCATGTTCATGTAGGTCCGGATGACCGGCAAGGTGGCCCCAGGCACCGGAACCTTGATGTGACTCGGCATCGGAACCCGGATGATCGTGAAGGGGGTTCCGTCACGTGTCGTCAAACGGGAGAGGAGCGCGTAGTCTTCCTCGAGGATCTCGTAGTTTTTCGCGTCTTGCTCAGGGGTGTACTCGCCGAGGAGGATCGTGTCGGGAGCAGCGAGGTAGAAGAACATATCGATGTGGGCGATCACGTTCCCTTCGAGTTGACGGAGAAAGTGCGTCTCTTCACAGCCGAAGTAGTCGTGCAGGATCGCGGCCACCTCCTCTTTGGACCCCCCGTTCTGTTCGGCGAGATAGTTCGTCGTAAAGCAAATCCCCTCACCGTTGGCGAAGAAATTTCCTCCTTCGCTCCAGAGGTCGGGGCGATATACGGCCAGATCTCCCTCCTCCTCGGAGAGCAACGTCGGAACGGCGTCGTCCTCCACGCGGGGGATGTAGTAGCGCGTATCGATGTAGGCCACGTCTCCCGCCCCCTCGATCACCGCCTGGGGGCCGTAGTCGCGCATCCACATCGAATCGTAGGGGATCCCCTCGACGATCTCCACGCCATCGCGAGGGATCTTCCGGCGACGGAGGAGATCGTAGAGGAGATCCTTCTGCTGCGCCGTCTCCACGAGTATTTTGAGCCGGGCGCTCTGGTAGACCCCTTCGATCAGATCGCCGTAGAGGGGATCCATCGAGATCCAACCGGGATAGGCGATGAAAAGGGTATCCACCGGTTCGAATTCCCCGAATCTTCGGACTGGATTCTCCGGAGGCGGCGTGAAACCGTAGATCTCAGGATGCCGGTAGCGGTAGATCCTCGGAGAGACGCGGCTCTCGGCGACAAGGGCCTTTTCCGCATCGGAAAGGATCGCGGGAAGGGGTCCTTCCGCTCCCTGCCCCACCTCGATCCGTTCCCCCGCCGGATCGGGGGGGACGGCGTCACAACCGGAGAAGAAGATCGAGATGGATGCGACCAGTGCCCACCAGAATTTCGTTCGTTTCATCGTAAAGTCTCCTTGATCCATCGAAATCGCTGCCCTTCGATCCCACCCGGCCCATTCCCCGGCGCCGTGGGATCGCCCTTGACCCATGAGGGTACCTCGATCAGGGTTTGCAATCCTCATCGATGCCGTTTCGGGGGCTCTCCTCCTGGCCTGGACCGATCCAGGGGTTTTCGTCGTCGCAGTCTCCCTTCTTCGGACGCCATGACGAGCCGGGCCACCGGTGCATGCACCTGGGGAAAGGAGGTCTCAAGCCCCCATCTGTTTCCGACCTCCAGGGTGAAGTTCCCCCCCAGCGTGGGACGGGGAGGAGGGCTCCTTTCCAGGGCAAGGCTGTGGCTCCCGGTTCCTCCGTCCCAGGGCCCCCGGCCGCTTCGCCGGCAACGGTCGATCTGACCGGTAGCGCCCTCCGATGATTGGCGGGATGGCTGACGAAGGCCGGCCGATCCGCCGGGAACGTCGATGCCCCTACGATCGTAGGGAGGATCGGTTCGGGTGTCAAGGGTAGTGCACCATGCACGGGGAGAGGAACGATCACTGCAAACCGTCAGGAACTTTTTCGCACTTCACCGGCTTGCGCCGATCTTCCTCTCTGGCGAGAGGCATCGGGAGGGGGGGTCCACCTCGAAAGAGCCCCTCCCTCATGAAAGGATCCTTTCACGAGGGACGAAAAGAACCCGGCGATGTTCCGTCATCAGAGGCTGTTCCTCTCTGCGGCCTTGTGCCATCCCCGGAAAAGCAACGGGAAGATCCAGCATACCAAACCTACGTTTCTGGCCGGTCGATCGTAGCATTTCGCCTGGATGAATCACTGTATGAAATGATCATTGCATCTCATGTCGTCCGTTCCCTTCCAGACAGGAATACGCCGATCCCATTTCCTGTGTGCTTCTCGACATCCCGCAAGGGAAAGGCCAGGACTCGACCTGCTGGCATCTTATTTGCGTTTTCCACCTCTCGAACGCTTCTTCGATGACCATTGGGAATCCTATGGATTCCGAGATATCGGAGGAATCGGAAGATGGAGAAAATTTACAAGATCGCAATCTCCGTGGTTGTTCTCGGATTGATGACGGCAGGGACCACGATCGCACTTCAGCGGATTGGAGGGCCCGAGGGGGATGGGATGCCACACCTGGGTAAGGACCTCCGCAGAAGAGCCCCCATAAAGATGGAGAAGGTCAGCATCCCCCGTGGCTGCTTCGACATGGGCAGTTACCGTGGAGAAGAGGACGAACAGCCCGTGTACAAAGAATGTTTCAAGGATTTCTATATCGACAAGACGGAAGTGACCGTCGCGCAATACCAGAGATGCGTGGACGCAGGTGTCTGTTCTTCGGCACTCCTCGATCAGAGCGACTGGGGGAGCGACGAAGCCTGCAACTGGGGGAAGCCGGGCCGGGAGGATCATCCGATCAACTGCGTCGATTGGTCCCAGGCGAAGCAGTATTGCCAGTGGGTCGGTGGCAGACTCCCCACCGAACGAGAGTGGGAGTACGCCGCGCGCGGTGAAGGGGGATGGGAATACCCCTGGGGAGACGCAGAGGCAGACTGCGATCATGCCGTGATGCACGACGGAGAAGATGGCTGTGGCGCGTATTCCACGATGCCGGTGGGGAGCAAACCGGCGGGCGCTTCCCCCTTCGGCGTCCTCGACATGGCCGGAAACGTCCGCGAATGGGTGAATGATTGGTATGCCCCCCTCTATACCCCGTACCGGGTTTGGGAGTGGACCGATCGTCCCGAACGCTACAACTGGGCCAACCCCAACGGTGGCCCCCGCCATGGGACGCACCGCGTCAACCGGGGCGGGGGATGGATGGACGGCAGCGAAGAACTCCGCGCCCCTTACCGGAGCGCCAATCTGCCGGTCAACCGCGGAAGCGACCTCGGGTTCCGGTGCGCCTACCGCTGGGAGTGGCAGTGAGGCAAGGAAGACCACCCCTGCGACGGCGAGGGACTACCGCTCCTGGCGAAAATGGATCCACCCAAAGACGAACCTCTGAACCTGTCGAGAAAGATCCCAAGCACCAAGGAAGTCGATGCAGAGGCCTCGAGGGCACTCAGAAACGGATGAAGAGATTTCGAGGGACCAAAAAGCGGAGGGGAGGCCGGTGATTGGGCGAACCGTCAAATCGTGGAAGATCGTCTCGGCCGTGGAGGATGGCGGAACGATCCCCCTTTATCGGGGAGAACATATCCATTTCTCCTCCCCTGTGCGGATCCGGGCGATCCCGTTGCCCCCCTCTCGATGGGAGGAGATGCAGACGCGTCTCCTTCGGCGCCTCGAAGTCCTGCGCCGGCTCGATCACCCCCATATCGGAGGGGTCATCGACCTCTTCGAAGAAGAGGGGACGCTCTTCCTCGTCATGGAAGACGTGGCCGGGGAACGGCTCGATGAAATGATCGTGCGCCAGGGGCGGCTCATGCCAGAAGCGGCACTCCGGATCGCGCGAGGGATCGTGAAGGGACTCCACTACGCCCACGGCCGGAACGTGGTTCATGGATGGCTCGAACCTTCCAACATCATCGTGAGCGCAACCGGGCTTCCGAAGATCGTCGGCTTCGAGACGGCATGGATCGATGAGGAGAAGGGACGCACTGACAGCCCCTACCGCCCCCCGGAGAAACGCCATGCTCCCTCCTGTGACCGGCAAGAAGATCTCTATGCCGCAGGAGTGATCCTCTACGAAATGCTCACCGGCATCCTCCTCCCGAGCGGAAAGAGGGTGGAGCGCATGATCGACGCATACCAGCCGATCCGATCGAATGCGCTCCACGAAGGGATCCCCGGCGTGCCGAAGTGGCTCTCGGAAGTCGTGGAGAAAGCCCTGGCCGAAGATCCCAGGCTCCGCCCTCCCGATACCGAATCGTTTCTCAAAGCGCTTTCGACCGATCACCACCCCCGTCCCGAAAAATCTGCGAAGAGGAGAGGCGACCGAAGATTCGATATCTCCGCCCTGGCCGCCTCCCTGCCCAACGTGGGAAAGGTGCTGGCAGCCGGCGCCCGTGAGTTCATCGATCGTTTCAGGGAGCGGGAAGGGATCGCGATCCACGATCTTCCAGATGTGAAGACCCTGAGCCCCCTGATGATGCTACCGGGCTACTTCCTTCTTTTCCTCTCCTTCGCGACACGGACGCTTTCGGAAGACTTGTTCTATCTTGCCAGACTCTTCTCTATCCCCATCACTGAAAAGCAGCTATTCACCTCACATTACATACTCCTCTTCGCTACATACGCATACTGGATCGTTTTCGTCTATAGAACGCACAAGATTTTGGAGGATATAACTGGAAGAACTTATGTTATATCTCCAGAAAAAGCGATGATTTTACATTTCATACCCTTTTACAATATATATTGGCAGCTCAAATGGACGAGTGAGTTCAATCTTTTCTTCGATGATCATACAGAACAAAAAAATAAATCTGGTAATCTGGAAGGGATCATCCTTTTTTTCACGAGTTTACCAGGTATATTCTTCATCAATTCCGAGATGTCCCTACTCGCTTCGCTCTTCGTCAGCAATATGATCAACAGGAAGCTCCGTATCATCCTCTATGGAAGATCGAGGTCAGTCCTCGTCGGATGGATCGGAAGAATCTTGGCTCTAGGGATAGATCCAATCCGTAGCGTGGTTTCGTGGAGCGTCCGGGAATTGAAGAGAGCCATCCCATGGATCTCGAGATCCGATCGGAATCGCAAAATGGTGAAGGTTTACAAGATCGCCCTTCCCATCGCCATTCTCGGATTGATCGCGACAGGTACCACCATTGCATTCCAGCGGATCCAAGGGCTCCAAGAGGACGCCAGGAGCAGCGCACCGATGAAAACGGACAGGGTCCGTATCCCACCTGGCTGCTTCGACATGGGGAGTTACCGTGGAGAGGCAGACGAACAACCCGTCCGTAATGTATGTCTCAAGGCTTTCTACATCGACAAGACGGAAGTGACGGTCGCGCAATACCAGAGATGCGTGGAGGCAGGTGGCTGTTCTTCGACGCTCCTCCATCAGAGCGACTGGGGGAGCGATGAAGCCTGCAACTGGGGGAAACCGGGCCGGGAGGATCATCCGATCAACTGCGTCGATTGGTTCCAGGCGAAGCAGTATTGCCGGTGGGCCGGAGGAAGACTCCCCACCGAGCGGGAGTGGGAGTACGCCGCGCGCGGTGAGTGGGGATGGGAATACCCCTGGGGAGATACGGGGGCGGACTGCGATCGTGCCGTGATGAACGACGGAGAAGATGGCTGTGGCGCGTATTCCACGATGCCGGTGGGGAGCAAACCGGCGGGCGCTTCCCCCTTCGGCGTCCTCGACATGGCCGGAAACGTCCGCGAATGGGTGAATGATTGGTATGCCCCCCTCTATACCCCGTACCGGGTTTGGGAGTGGACCGATCGTCCCGAACGCTACAACTGGGCCAACCCCAACGGTGGCCCCCGCCATGGGACGCACCGCGTCAACCGGGGCGGGGGATGGATGGACGGCAGCGAAGAACTCCGCGCCCCCTACCGGAGCGCCAATCTGCCAGTCAACCGCGGAAGCGACCTCGGGTTCCGGTGTATCTACCCCAGGAAACGAAGATGAGGCGGGGTGCGCCAGTCACTGCGACGACGAGGGACTACCGCTTCTGGAGGAAATAGATCAGCCCGAAGGTGAGCAACCCGAGGAAAGTCCCCAGCACCACCCCCCAGAGCACCACGTAGCGGGACGCCGCCCCTTCGCCGTTCAGGGAAGAGAACTGGACCTTGATTCTTGCCCCTTCCCTGGCCAACTCCACGACATCCCCACTCTCCAGCCATGCCTGCCGGATTTCGTTGCCGTTGAGGAAGGTCTTGTTCGAGTCGGCCAGATGAACGAGTTGCAACCCCCGCTCCCCTTCGAGAACGATCTTGGCATGGTGCCGGGAGACAGTCTCCTTTCCCTCGAACGAAACGAGATTGTCCGCGGTGCGCCCGAGTGTGATCTCCTCCGTGTCGTGCGGCAGGATGAATTGCGCCTTCTCGCCCTTGTGGGGGCCGTCGAGATGCGTGATCGTTACCTTGATGTTCACGTCGTCCTCTTGAAAAGCATCCCACCATCCGGGCCTCGAAGCCTTCCTGATCGCTCTCCGAAAGGATCGGCGGGAGCATTGGTGAACCCGACGATCCATCGCCCATGATCCCTGAGCGTTTCATCTTAACGAAAGGGCAAGCGAAAAGTCAAGCAGCTTTCGAATCCGCGATCGATCCTGTAGAATGGGAGAAGACCAGCGGCGATGGCACGGGAGGTGGGCGATGCGAACGATTCCGGTACTGGTGGGGATCCTCTTCCTCGGGGTGTGGGGAGGGGAGGTGGCATACGCCCACTCGACGAAGACCACGCTCTCCTCTGCCACGATTCGGGACAAGACGGTCGAACACCACCTCGTGATCCCCGCGCACTACCTCAAGGCCGCCGACACGAACCGCAACTACCTCCTCGATGCCTCCGAACTCGTCGAGAACCGGGAGGCGATCGCGCGCTACTTCCTCTCGCGGATCGGGTTCGAGACGCCGGCCGGGGGGTGTACGGGGACGTACATCGAGGGCGTGCTTCCCAAAGAGGCGCGAAAGCGGGGGGCCGTCGATTTCCTCGCAGGTCTCGTCCTCTTCACCCTCCGGTTCGACTGTCCGGAACGGATCTCGGAACTCACGATCCGATTCGAACTCTTTTCCGGGATCGAACGGATCTTCACGCATCTGCTCGAGATTCGTGTGGGGGAGGAGATCCTTTCGGTCGCTTTCAACGAAGGGGTGACGCGCCGGCACGTGGTGGTCGAGCAGCCGACGGCTTTCGGGAGTCTTCCGGAGGTCGTCGGGCTTGCCCTCTCCCGGTTTCTCGATCCTCCCCGTTTCTTCGTCCCTCTTCTCCTCCTGCTGCTCCTCCGCCCGCTGGGGGGGGGGAAGCGTTCTTCCTTCGTCGCCGCGGCGTTCGGTATCGGATTCGTGCTTGCTGCCGGGGTGCCGCAAGTGGGGGATCTTGCCGTTCCGCAGCGCTTCTTCCGGATCGTCCTGCCGCTGACCCTCTGTTACGTCGCTCTCGAGAACCTGCTCGGGGTGGGTCTCGACGCTCGTGTGTTCACGGCCTTGGGGCTCGGGTCGCTCCACGGATGGAAGATCGCCCGCGATCTCGGTGCGCTGGCTTCGCCCGAACCGGCAGGCCGCATCGTTTTCGTGGCGGCGCTCCTCTTTCTGAGTGTTGCCGGCGCTCTATTCCTTCGCTTCCTCCTTTCCGGAAGGGGGAAGATTCGGAAGGGATTCGTCTGGAGAGGGGTCGATCTCCTTCTTCTCCTCTACGCGCTCTACCACTTCGTGAGGATGGGATTCCTTCAAGGATGAAGGCCGTTCGGGGGCACGTCGAACCGAAGGGGGCGGATTGCTTTCAGGTTCTGAAACTGGAAGATGCGATCTCCCTGATTCCAGGAACTTGACGTCCGGAGTCCTCGTAGGCTACGATCCTGGCCGTGAAAGGGGGAGGCTTGTCGTGGATGCGAGGGGAGCTGGGAGGTGGGGATCACCAGGCGCTCCCCGATCCCGATCGAGCCGAAAAGGGTCACAGTCCTGAGTGAGGAGGTCGTGGAGATTGAAAGCTGGAACGGTCATCCGCCTGCGGGAACGCTTGTGGCGTGTGGATCGGGTCTCGGAGGTCGATTTCGCGGCCACCCCGATCGACGGGCGGGACAGCCGCCGCCGGCGTTTCCTCCGTTCTCTCGAAGAAGCCGGAGTCTCCGAGGGATCGCTCCCCCCTCCCGACCCCGACCGGCTCGGCGACGCGGCGCGGCAGGATCTGTTGCTTCGCGCACACCGGTTGAGCCTCATCCACGGTTCGGCGCCCTTTCTCGGCTTGCAGCGCAGTCGGGCCGTCCCGGAGGCGTATCAGCTCGTGCCGTTGCTGATGGCGCTCGACGCCTCGCCGGTGCGCCTCCTCATCGGAGACGATGTCGGCATCGGAAAGACGATCGAAGCCGGCCTCATCGTGAGCGAACTGCTCGCCAGGGGGAGCGCAGAGCGTCTTCTGGTGGTTGTTCCCGCATCCCTTCGCGAACAGTGGCGCGAGAGTCTTTCGAGGTTCTTCCATCTGGACGCCATCATCCTCTCCGGACAGACCCGTCCCGCGCTGGAACGGCGGCTGTTGCCCGGGGAATCCCCCTGGGAGGCGTTTCCGGTGGTCATCGCATCGATCGACTACCTGAAGCGGCGCACCGGGGAAGTGCTCTCGCACGCCTGGGACATCGTCGTGGTGGACGAGGCCCACATCGCGGCCCGGCCGCACGAGGGACCGTGGAGATCGACGCTCCAGAAGCAGCGGTGGGAATTTCTCGATGCGCTGTCTCGAAGCGATCGAGTCCGGCATCTGCTCCTCCTCTCCGCCACCCCCCATCCCGGCCACACCGATTCGTTCGCGAGTCTCCTGGCCGCGCTCAACCCCGAATGCGTCGGGGAGGATGGCACGATCCGGCGGCATGTCGCCCGCCGTCACGTCGTGCAACGGCGCCGCAGGGATCTGCGTGAGTGGTACGGCCACCGCACGCCCTTTCCGCAACGCAGTTCGAGGGACGAGATCATTCCCATGGGACCGGCGGAGGAACGGCTCCTCCACGCGCTGCGGGCGTACTGCCGGCGTCTGGTGAAAGCCCGTGAGGGAACGCCGATCGCGGGATTCGTGGCCCTGCACCTCCAGCGCCGTGCCCTTTCGAGTCCGAAGGCGATCTTGCAGTCGCTCACCGAGCGGATCAAGAAGCTGCGTCGGCTCGCCCGGAGTGCCGCCGAGGAGGCGGCTGCGGTCGCGGAGGCGGAGGCCGCGGTCACCGATCACGATTCTCCTGCCGATCTCGAGGATGAGGATCGCTGGGCGCGCATCGATCGTGCGGCGCTCCTCGGCACGGAGGAGGAGATCGCCGAGCTGGAGAAACTCCGGCGCCGGGCGCGCGCGCTCGATCCCGCGCAGGACGGCAAGCTCGCCTGGCTCCTCGCGCATCTCCCCGGCCTCCTCTCGCGGCATCCGCGGGCGCCCCGGGTCCTCGTCTTCACGCGCTACAAGCATACGCTCGAATACCTGGCCGCGCAGCTCGGGCGGGAGAGGGGACGGAAGGGCGCTCCCCTCGCCGGGGTCGAGGTCTTCACGATCCACGGGGAGATGACCCTCCAGCAGCGGCGGGAGGTCTTCCACGCCTTCGAGCGAGCCGGGCGCGCGGTCTGCATCGCGACCGACTGCATCTCCGAGGGGCTCGACCTCCAGCGTGGCTGTGCCGAGCTGGTCCACTACGAGCTTCCGTGGAACCCGAACCGCCTCGAACAGCGAAACGGCCGCATCGACCGGTACGGTCAGCCCGAGCCGACGGTCGGCATCACGACCCTCGTACGGGAGGACGAACTCGACGTGACGATCCTCGAGGTGTTGATCCGCAAGGCCGGTGCCATCCGTGAGGCCTATGGCTTCTGTCCGGTGGTCTTCTCCTCGATCGAGGATCTCGAGCGGCTCATCGCGAAGTACCGTCCCGATCCGCAGCTCCTCCTCCCCTTCGACGATTTCGCGCCGGCGGGGGATCCCTTCGACGAGGCGCGCATCCGAAGGATCGAGGAGGAGTCGTTCTACGGCCAGGAGGAGGTCCGCCTCCCGGAGGTCGAGCAGGCGCTCCAGGAGACGTACCGCACGGTCGGTTCGCCCGAGGAGATCCGCGGCTTCGTCCTCTCTGCCCTGGCGTGGGCGGGCGCGCACGTGGAGGAGCTGCCCGGCGGCACGCTGGGGATCGATCTGCGGGGCACGGCGCTCGCCGATCTCGCCGAGCGCCTCGAAGCGACCTTCGATCCCCGGATCGCGCGGGACGAGCCCGACCTCGACCTCCTCGACATCGCTCATCCCCTGGTGCGCCGCCTCATCGATACGGTCCGGGAGGCGGCCGCCGGGACGCAGGAGGGACGGGTCGCGGTGCGAGGAAGTCGTGAGGTTCCCGAGGTCACGGCGATCCTTCACGTGCTGGCCCGCTACGTGACGGCTTCCGATCCCCCGGTCGTGATGGAGGAGTTGATCCCCGTCCTCTTCAGGCCGTACGGGGGTTCCCTCCACGATGTGGATGCCTATGTGCTCATGCGGGCCCCTGCCGCCCCGCTCCCGCACACCGAATCGGAGTTGCGCGATCTCTGCCGCGACGCGCTGGCCACGGAATCCCTCCCCTCGCGGGTGGATGCTGCCGTGGAGGCGCGCCGCGCGGAACTCCAGGCCCGGCAGGCGTCGGTCCGGCGTCTTGCGAGTGCCTGGGCCGAGGGGATGGATCGGGTCGAGGTCGCCTCGGTCGATTGGCTCACCCTGACCCTGCTGGTGCCCGCCAATGAGTGAACCCCTCGAATTCGTACATGTTTCCGGCGGGTTGCTTGCCCGCTCGCTCCTCGCGGAGGCGCTTGCCGATGCGCCGCGTACTCCTCTCTTCGCGCCGGCCGCCTTCGCGTATCCGGGGCATGAGGCCGAGCGGCCCGCCATGCACGCCGAGACGGTCGAGACGGCCTTCTCCCTTGCCCGCGAGCGCTACGAGGCGGTCGCCCCGCGCCTCGATGAGATGGATGTGAGCGAGCTGCGCGAGAAGTGGCTGATCCCGCTCCTCCAGCTCCTCGACTTCGAGCCGGTCTTTCAGCGGGCGCACCTTGCGAGCGAGGATGGCCGAGACCGTTTTGCCATCAGTCATCTCGGATGGGAGGGTGAGGGTGCTCCGCCGGTGCTCCTGGTGCGGGAGGATCTCGACCAGCCTGCCGTGGGGGGGGCGCAGGCGGGTGCCGTCTCCGCTCGCCGCCGCCGTTCTCCCCACGAGGAGCTTCAGGGCTACCTCAACCGTTCGCCCGCGCTCTGGGGGATCGTTGCCAACGGCCGTCACCTCCGGATCCTGCGCGACTTCCACCACGAGCACGTCAAGGCTTTCGTCGGTTTCGACCTCGACGCCATTTTCGAGACCGGCGACTTCGGATCCTTCCGCGCGCTCTACCGTCTGGCGCACCGGAGCCGCTTCGTCCCCTTTCCCGGGGACGAGGAGGGGTGTCTTCCGCTCGAGATCCTCTTCGGGAAGAGCCGCGAGCAGGGGGTCGAGATCGGCCGCGAGTTGCAGCGGCAGGTGCGGATTGCGATCGAGGCGCTTGCCGAGGGGCTCTTCGATGCCGAGTTGCGGGCGTCTCTCGACGATCCGAAGGAGGCTCGGGGGCTCTACCACGAGTTGCTGATCGTGATCTACCGGCTCCTCTTCCTCCTCTTCGCCGAGCAGCGCAAGATGCTCCCGGCCACAGGGATCTATGCCGACACCTACAGCATCACGAGCCTGGTCCGGCTCGCCGAGACCCGGGCCGTCGATCCGCGCCACAGGGACCTCTGGGAGGGGCTCGAGGTCACCTTCCGGATCCTCCACCAGGGCGCACCCGAGGCCGGGGTCTTCCCCTACAACGGGAAGCTCTTCGATCCGGCCCGCACCGCGCGGCTCACGGCCCGCACCTGCGAGAACAAAAAGCTCCTCGAGGCGATCGACGCGCTCACCCACGTGCGTGCCGGCGGCGTGCGCCAGCGGGTGAACTACGCCGAGCTGGGCGTGGAGGAACTCGGCTCGGTCTACGAGTCGCTCCTCAACGAGACGCTGGTCCGCGCCGACCGACCGACCGGGCACGAGGGGCGCGTCGTGCCGACGGGTGGCGTATACCTGGCCCCCCTCACCACCGAACGCAAGGATCTGGGGGCTTTCTACACGCCTCCCGAGCTGGTCGACTTCGCGCTCTCGGTCTCCCTCGACCGGTTGATCGATGAGCGGCTGGAATGGGCAAGGCGAATGGCGATGGGCGAAGGGCGATGGGCGAATGGCGATGGGCGAATGGTGAAGGGCGAATGGCGAATGGAGGGCGAAGGGCCAGAGATACCGGAGAGCGTGAGACGGAGGTTTCATGAGTACATTCAACGATTATCGCAATCTGGAAGTCTGGCAGAGGGCGATGGGGATTGCGAAGGAAATCTACTGCTTGACCAAGAGCTTCCCCCCATCGGAACTCTATGGTCTGACAAGCCAGATGCGTCGAGCAACCGTGTCCATCCCGGCGAACATCGCCGAAGGCTGGGGACGGAGATATACCGCGGAGTTCATTCGCTTTCTGAGACAGGCCAACGGGAGCCGGACGGAGCTGGAGACCCATCTCCTTCTGAGCGCAAAGATCGGATTGTCCAAACAGGAACGCATCCAGCCTCTCCTGACAGAACTGCACATTCTGGGCAAACAGCTTCTGCGCCTGGAGCGGACACTGAAACAGAAGAAGAACTCCTAACCTTCTGGAAAAACACTCCATTCGCCATTCGCTATTCGCTATTCGCCGAGCACGCTCTTCTAAACATCCGCATTTGTGATCCAGCCTGCGGCAGTGGGGCGTTTCTCGTCGGGGCGGTGGACCGTCTGGCCCTGGCGTTGGCCACGGAACGTTCCGGCGGCCAGAAGCCGACCGAGGAGGCGCTGCGGCGTGCCCGGCGGGACGTCTTGCGCCACTCGATCTACGGCGTGGACAAGGACGCCTTTGCGGTGGAGCTGTGCAAGGTGGCGCTCTGGATCCACTGTGCCGTGCCCGATCTCCCGCTCTCCTTCCTCGACCACCGCATCCAGCATGGTGACTCTCTGGTCGGCTGGCCGCTCCTGGACATTCCCACGGAGATCCCCGAGGAGGCCTACAAGGTGCCCTCCAAGGTGAACAGCAGCCGGCGGCCCGAGGACCGGAGGCTCAAGGCCTTCCTGCGCGGGGCGGCCGGGCGCAACCGCGACGCTCTGGCCGGGCAGCTCGAGTTGGGCCGGACGCCCCCCATGCCCGACGTGGCCGTGGACTTCCCCGCGATCCTCGAGGAGGACGAGCGTATCCCTGCCGACGTGGAGCGCAAGGAGGCCGCCTACCGGGCCTTCCTCGCCTCCGAGGCCTACCGGCGCTTCGAGGCGGCGGCGAACCTCTGGGCCGCGAGTTTCTTCTGGAGCCCCGAGGCGGGCGCCGAGGCCCCCACGACCGCCGACTACCGCCGCGCGCTCGCCGGGGAGATCGACGCCGCGCAGGCGGAGGCAGCCCGCGCGCTCCTCGCCGAGTTTCCCGCCTTCCACTGGCCGCTGCGCTTCCCGGAGATCCGCGCCCGGGGCGGCTTCGACGCGATCGTGGGGAACCCACCGTGGGAGCAGGTGAAACTCCAGGAGCAGGAGTGGTTCGCGCCGCACCGCCCCGACATCGCGCGCATGACCACGGCCGCCCGCCGCCGCGCCATCGAGGCCCTCCGCGAAGAGGACCCGGATCTCTACCGGCGCTGGCGTCTCGCCGAGGTCGCGTACCAGAGAATGGCCGAGTTCATGCGAAACTCCGGCCGTTACACGGCTTCCGGCCACGAGCCGAACACCTACCTCCTCTTCGCCGAGACCGCGGCGGACATGCTTCGCGAGGACGGCCGCGCAGGGATCCTGGTCAAGAGCGCCCTGGCGCTCGACAGGTCGGCCTCCGCGCTTTTCAACCGGCTCGTCGAGGCGGGACAGGTGGAGGCGTTCCACGATTTCGTCAATGGGGGGGGAGTCGTGGGTACCAAGATTTTCCCCGCTGTCAACGAGCACGTGCGCTTTGCCCTGCTCGGCCTGTGTGGTCACAGGGAAACGCAGACCAATTTCACTGCGACACTCCTGAACTGGACTGTCGATGAACCTATGCTCCGGACTCAGCAAGAACTCGACGCTGCAACCATTACGATTCTCAACCCCAGGACCCGCACGCTCACCTCCTTCCGCAGGCCGGAGGAGCTGGCGATCGCCCTGGAACTCCACCGCCGCTGGCCGATCCTCGACTTCGAGCAGGGGGGCGAGAATCCATGGGGGCTGGGGTACTGTACGCTGTTCCACTCCTCGGGAGCGTCCAAGGATTTCCTCAAGCGCGAGGATCTCGAAGCCCAAGGCTGGGTCCTGGGCCCGGACAAGGTCTTCCGGTTGCCCGCCAGGTGCGCCGCCACTCGGATCACCGGCTTGCCTGCCGCCCCGTCCACCCTGCGGGGAGGGGGCGAGGCCCGCCTCTTCGGGAACCCCGAACCCGAGACCGAAGCCTTGCCTCTCTACGAGGGGCAGCTCATGAACCGCTACGACCACCGGGCGCGGACCTA
>CAZTSL010000047.1:0-32678 GCA_964616915.1 uncultured bacterium | reverse complement strand
CCCCTCCTTCTGCGCCCCTCCCCTTCCCCCGTCCCCTCCCGGGAGTTGCTCTTCGTAGGGCGCGACGCCTTACGCAAGGGGCTTCCCGTTCTCTTCGAGGCCCTTCGGCGTATCCTGCGCGAGGAGACACCGGGGATCGAAGGGGTCCATCTCACCGTGATCGGGCGGGAGTATCTCCATGCGCGGCTCTTCCTTCGACTCGCAGCGTTCGGTTTGCCCGTAACGTTCAGGGGGGGGCTTTCCCGGCGAGGGGTGATCGAACATCTCCGCCAGGCAGCCCTTCTCGTCCTTCCCGCCCACACGGAAGCCTTCGGGATCGTCCTCCTCGAAGCGATGGCACTCGGGGTACCGATCGTGACGACGCGCACTGGGGGGATCCCCGAGGTCGTCGTTCCGGGGGAGAGCGCCCTCCTCGTCCCTCCCGGCGATGCGGCGGCACTGGCGCGGGCGATCGGGAGGGTGCTCACCTCCCCCCCCCTGGCTTGCCGCCTCCGGGAAGGGGGACGCCGCCGCCTCTCGCACTTCTCCTGGGAGGGGATGATCGAACGGATCGAGTCGCTTTACCGGGAGACCGCCGGAAGGTGAACCCTCCCCGTCTCACTTTCCCTGGCGGTGAAGAGCATGCGTCACTTTCGAGTCAGGGGGTCACGATCGGATCTTTCTCCATGTACCCCTGGACCTTCCGGAGGAACTTCTTGGCGGCCTCGAGGTCGGGGAAGACGAGGCGTACGGTGTCGGAAGGGGTGTCGAAGGCGAAGGTGGGCACGAGCCCATGGCCCTTGAACCATTCGATCGGAGAGGGGCGACCGTCGGGAACCGGGTATTTGTAGGCGTTGACGTAGGGCTCGTATCCCTTGAGAAGTGCCTTCTGGACCGCGTACGCCAGACCGATCGTGCCCACCCCGATGTATCCCCCCCGGAAACGGGTCTCTCCGAAAGCGATCTCGGTTCGCCCCTCGGAGGGGAGGTCGCGCCAGGCGATCATCCCTTCGATCGTCGTCTTCCCCTTTCGCGTCAACTCGGCGCCCCAGACCTGCCAGGCGTGCGTCTCCTCGCAGAAGGAGGGAACGCCCGGCGCCAGACGCCACGGTTTCGCTTCCCCCCGCTTGCGGCGTTCCCGGATCGTCGGATCGATGAGGCAGGGCCAGTCGAAGACCCCCTGGCATTTCCAATAGGTCTCGATATGGGGGATGTCCGCCGGCGTCATGAGATGCTCCCGAACCGGGTAGAGCACCTTCCTGCGGGGATCGAGGATCGCGAAGGTCTTGACGATCGGTTCGGAGAGCCGCCAGGCGTCGTGGCCGGGATGGGGGAGCGAATCCTCGGCCCGACCGATCGTGACGATGCCCCACGTCAGGCTCCAGAGAAGCAGGATCCGCTTCATCCCTACCGCGCCCATCCTCAGTCCTCCTCCTCCGAACTCGTGAAAGAGGCGATGAAGTCGTCGAGAAAGGTCCGTTGCTTTCCTGCGACCTTTTCGAGTTCTCCCGCATCGAGCCAGACCCCCTCGCAGGAGAGACAACGGTCGATCGTCACCTCCCGGAAGAGGACGGGCTTGAGGTTGCCGCCGCATTTGGGGCAAAACATGTAGTGTCGGGCCCTGCGCTCTTCTTGCGCGCGCTCCTCCGCACTCTTCTCGCGGGCCTCTTCGAGGAGTTTGCGACGCTCCAGTTCGAGACGCTTGAAGTATTCATCCTCGACTTCGTGTGGCTTCTTCATGGTATCGGTCCCTTTCGTTGAGATCATGGGTCATTCTGGTCGGTGCCGCTCCCCCTGGACAGGGGCCTCGAGCCTTACCTCGCACGGGTGAGCCGGGCGATCCGTCGCTGGACGTCAGGGACATCCGGACCCATTGGAAAGAGCAAGAGGTACGTCTGGTACGCCTCGATCGCTTTCGGTCGGTTCCTCTTCGCTTCGTAGATCCTCCCCAATCCGCGGTAGGCATCGGCGTAATTGGGATTGTTGCGCAACGTCCGCCGGAAGAACTTTCGGGCCTCGTCGTATCGGCCCTGATCGAGCAAGAGGAAACCGAGGAGGGTCAGGGCTTCCGAGTTCCGGGGATCGAGACGCAAGGCTTGCTCGAGGGCGCGCTGGGCTGCGGGGAAGTCTTTACGGGCAAGGGCGCCACGGGCACGAAGCAGGAGCCGGGAGAGATGCTGCACCGGCCGAGGGGAGGGCGCCACCGGTTTCGCTACGCGCTCCTCCCCCCCGGTCGCGACGGGCGGTGCGATCGGTTTCCTCTTCTCGACCCGGACCGCAACGGCGCCTTTTCTCTTGCGGCTCTCCTCGATCGAATCGATGAGCGAACGGGCACGGTTCGGGTCACCCGGCATTTCGAGGAGTTTCCTCGCATGAGTGAGGGCTTCGTCGTAACGCCGCTGGGCCTGGAGGATCATGGCAAGCCCGTAGCGAGCCCGGGTGATCCGCGGGTTGAGCACGAGGGCGCGGGAATAGGCCGTGAGCGCGACCGCTTCTCCCCCTTCGACGTGGCGTAGGAGATCGCCGTAGAGCGTATAGGCCCACGCATCGAAGGGATCGAGGAAGAGGGCCCGGTCGATATCGACCAGAGCCTTTTCCACCGCGTTCTCCGCGAACGCGACCGCGGCCCGGGCACGGTAGGAGACGGCGTATCCCGGATGCTGCTCCACCCCGTTCTGCGCGAGTGTCCTGGCCAGAAGGAGATTTCCCTTCCCGTATTCGAGGTGGAGGAGGGCATGGGTTTCGGCCAGGAGCGCGCGAGGCTCTGGGAGATCCTCCCGGCGGGTGAACGCCCTCGAAAAGTGTTCCACCGCCTTTTCGTACCCCGTGACCGTGTCTTCGAGGAAGGCTTCACGACCGGCGAAGAGGTCCCTGACCATCTCCGGGTCGCCATACCCCCGCTCCGCAGCGGGAGCCCCCCCCTCGGATCGTGGAGCAGGTGGGGATGCCGGCCCCGGTCCCACGGTCCGGCGAGCGAGGAGACGTTCGAGCAGGTCGGGACGGCGGGTGACGAGCACCCCCCCGGCCAGGAGAACCACGACCAGGCAGCCGAGGAACATCGAGAAGAGGAAGTTCGTCCTCGGTGTCTTCCGGATGTGGCGGTCGGCGATCTCCCGGTAGCGACGCGGCATATCGACGGGATCGGAGCGATCGAATGCCTCCTCTTCGATCTCCTCCGCAAAAGCACCGGCCGGATCGTCCTCTCCGGGGAGCTTGAAAGCAGCGGGGAAGGGGACGGGACGTGGCTCGGTCGCCTCCTCGTCGGCTTCCTCCTGGGCGGCCGCCTTTCCGGCGATCTCTTCGATCGAGGTCTCGTGGGTGCTGGAGATCTGTGGCAACTCGAAAGTTTCGAGCGCCTCGAGTTCCGCTTCGTCCGCATCGTCGAGACTGACGAGGGGAACTTGCGCCGCGCCGCATCGGGGACAGACCCCTCCCTCCTCCTCCCAGGTCTCCTCGGGCAGCGTGTAGGGATCGTCACTGCATCGGCATAGGACCTTCATCACAACACCTTCCTCGCAAAACCGCGGCGTTACGAAGACCTCTTCTTGCGGAGCACCCAACCCTCGATGTTGCGCTGGGGGACGCGGCTCACGGCCAGGGCGTTCTCCGGGACATCGGAGGTCACCGTGGTTCCGGAACCGATGTAAGCGTTCTTTCCGACGCGCACCGGCGCGACGAGTTGCGTGTCGCTGCCGATGAAAGCCCCATCTTCGATGATCGTGGGATGCTTCTTCTTGCCATCGTAGTTGCAGGTGATCGTTCCGGCGCCGATGTTGACGCCTTCCCCCACCGTTGCGTCGCCGAGGTAGCTCAGGTGGTTCACCTTGGAGAAGGGGCCCAGTTGCGTCTTCTTCATCTCGACGAAGTTTCCGACCCTTGCCCCCTCACAGACGAGGGTTCCGGGGCGGAGTCGTGCGAAGGGGCCGATCTGTGCGTTCCCTTCGATCCGGCTCTCCGTGATGACACAGTAGGGCGCGATCCTCGTGTCGGCTCCGATTTCGCTGTCGGTGATCACGTTTCCCACGTCGATCGTACATCCTTCCCCGATCTTCGTCTTTCCACGTAGCGTCACCATGGGGTGTACGATGGTGTCGATCCCGAGTTCCACGTCGGGTTCGATCCAGGTCGTGGCCGGATCGAGGATCGTGACACCGCCACGCATCCTCTCTTCGAGGATCCGCATCCGCAACCGGTGATTCGCCGCCGCCAGATCGACGCGGTCGTTGATGCCGAGGACCTCTTCCCCATCCTCCAGGGTGAGGGTGACGACCCGCTCCCCGCCTCGGGCGGCGATCTCCACGAGATCGGTCAGGTAGTACTCTCCCTGGGCATTCTCCGGGCGCAAGCGGGAGAGCGCCGAGAGGAGGAAGGGGGTATGAAAGGCATAGATCCCGGTGTTGATTTCGGTGATGGCGCGTTCTTCGGCCGTGGCGTCGCGCTCTTCCACGATGCGAACCGGTCGTCCCGCGGCGTCCCTGACGACCCGGCCGTACCCGTGGGGGTTGGGAAGATCGATCGAGATGAGACCGATGGCGGCCCCTTGCGTCCGGGTCGCCTCGAGCAGGGCAGAGAGGGTCGCTTCCCGCAGGAGCGGAACATCGCCGTAGAGGAGAAGTGTGTAGCCCCGACGTCCGGCCAGGGCCTCTGCAGCGCAGGCCACGGCGTGGCCCGTTCCCCGTTGGGGGGACTGGAGTGCGGTCTCGGTTCCGGCGGGGAGGGCTGCACGTACCGCTTCGGCCTCATGCCCCACGACCACGATGATCCGCCCGCCGAGCCGTTCGGCCACTGCCACCGGATAGGTGATCATCGGCCGCCCCATGATGGGATGGAGCACCTTGTTGACTCTCGACTTCATCCGCGTCCCTTTCCCCGCGGCCAGGATCACGACGGCAAGATCTTCCACCACGATGATCTCCCACTTCTTGCAGTCCGGTCTCCGCAAACGACGTCGTGCCGGGGACCCCATCCGGCGGGCGAACCTCCGATCGCCAGCCCTGCGTCTTTGTTCCGGGAGCTTCGACGCCAGGGGAAAGTATATCTCAATTTCCGGATCGAGGCAACGCGTCACGCGCCTCCCAAATCCCCGGGTAAGGAGACAGAGAAGTCCTTCGAGATGTGCGTCGCCTGCGGGCGCAGCGAGGAGAAAGCCCAGGCATCGGAGTGGGCTGGCAAGGGGCGACCCGTGAAGGGGTATTGGCGGGAGATGGGAAACGGGCGGTGTGTGGCAGAGGCCCGCGGAGCCAGAGGAAGGGTGGGGTGGGGCGTCATCCCCCCACCCGCGGCGATTCACTTCCGGAAGCGGAAGAGGAGGAGGATGGCGATCCAACCGAAGAGGAGGGTGAAGCCGGGTGCATTCGTCCTGCCCGAGACCGCGCAACCCGGACCCGGATCCCCACCACCGCCGCTACATTCGGACGGGACCGAGAAACCGTCGGCGGGACGGCGGCCAGCCACCGCATCGACACCCATGCCCCGCCGGGCGAAGACATCCCAGACTCCGCAGTAGTCGGGGTCACTCTTCCCGCCGAGCGCCTGGAGCACGGCATCCCGCGCATCGAGGAAGGAGGGGGCGCAGGGGACCATCGGGAGCGCTTCGAGGAGGAGGCGCATCATCCGCTCGTTACCGGCGGATTCACCGAGCCGATCGACGAAGTAGGCACGCAGATCCCACATCGCGCTCGCCCAGATCTCGCCGTTCTTGTGGGGTTCGATTCCGGCGTAGTCCCCGTAGGTGAGGGGACTGTCGTCGTAGGCGACACGACGCACCCCGGTATCGGGGTTGCCGGTGAGATACTCCCCCATCACGGGATCACCGGTGATCCCGAAGGCCAGGGCGTCACTCAACCCTTCACCGAGGGCCATCCCCTGATTGCCGGCGATGCACTGCACGTCGTTGGGTCCCCCCACGAGCCGGGTGCTCACGCCATGGCCGTATTCGTGGAAGACGATCTCCGAGTCGTTCGAGGCATCCCGCCGGGGATCGGTGATGTTGAAGAGGAACATCTGCAAGCGGCCGCTGGTCCCCTCGGGCTGAGGCATGAAGTTCGCGTTGTTCACGCCGGAACCGTCCTGGGCATCCGCGATCACGGGATCACGCCCCCGGCCACCACGCCCGAAGTTGTCCTCCTGGAAGTTGCCCGCGGCCTCGGTGAAGCCAAGGTTGTAGAAGAAATCGTGCGCCACGTTGACGAAGTAGAAGAGATTCGTGATCGAATGATCGATGAAGAACTTCGGATCCCTACTCAGATCGAGCGGGAAGTCGAAGATGCCGTCGCGGGCCACGGCCCGATCGCCGGGACGGTTGTTGCCGTCACGATCCTCCCACGCGGTCGCGTTGTTCCCCTCCGTGGCATCGGAGAAAACCCACCCCTGCGGAGAAGCGTCGCGGTCCCCCGCGAAACTCACGAGCTGGCGGATATCGTCGAAACCGTCGAGATTCGGGTGCTCGAGGAAAACCCGCCCCTTGGCCGGGGAGAAGAACCAGTAGCGGTTGAAGCGCTGCAAGAGGGAACCGTCACGCCCGTCGATCGTGATGTCGTACCAGGCCACGCCGCTGACGGGGACGGAGGCGCGGTACGCCGCAACCACCCCCTCGGGGGTCGCGAAGAGGACCGGTTCGATCGTCAGCGGCGCCATCAGTTCCTCCTCCGAGCGAACCCCCGCATGGTCGAGCACGAAGCCGATCGCCTCTTCCTGAGAAAGCTCCGCCTCCGGAAGCCCCACCGGCTCCTCCGCCGGAAGCCGGCTGGCAGCCACGGCGATGATCCGGTGTGTGGCCCCATCGATGTGGACACTCACCCGGGAGAAGGGAAGCCGACGCTTCGAGACCGGATCCTCGAGCGTATAGTAGAGATGCCACACGCCCTTGGGGAGCGCATTGTACTGCGCATCGAGACGCAGGGAGATCCCCCCCTCCGTAAGCCCGAAGAGCCGCCAGCGCTCCCGCAGGAACCGAAGCGCCACCCCCTCCGGCCGCTGCCGCGAAGTTTCCGTGAGGAAACCCGCGGGATTCCAGATCGTCCGAACCGTTCCGAGCGGACTCCACGTCACCCGCCACTGCGGATCGATCAGATCCCGCTGAAGCGTGGAAGGCGTAAAACCCACCGCCACGTCGTCGAATGCGAAGTGATCGGGTAAGATCTCATCTTCCACCGGCTCCCGAAATCCAAAGGCCATCGAAGCCACGGAAGAGAGAACCGCAAAGACGAAGATCCCTGCGATCCGACGGAAACGTTGCGCTTTCATTCTGAGACTCCTTATCTCCAGCCCTCTCCCCACAGGGGAAAGAGAGCATCCGGTTCTTTTCCATCCACCCCCCGGTGCCACCCACCGGCGAAGGGTTCCACGATCCTCGTCGTGACGCTTTCCCCCATCATCAAATTCCGTGCCTTCGTTCGCCCCGGGAAATTGCATGAGATCGAAATCATCGTTCTTTACATGGGGTTACATGGATTTTCCAACCTCTCCCCCCCCCCCGCTCTTCCGGAGCGTGGCACAACGCGCCCCTGCCCCCTGCCGTGATTCCCTACAAGAAATGAACACAAGTTCATTTCTTCCTACGAATCATGAACAAAAATTCATTTCTTTCCAGGGGGTTGGGATGTCGGGTGCCGGTCGGAGGGGGTGGGGGATTTGCCGACAGGTTCTTGCGCCTTGGACGTGAAGCGGTTAGAATGGCGCCGCATTTTCCTGGAGGCTTCCGGGATGCTCCCTTCGGAAGAAGGGGAGCTTCAGTTCCGTTGGAATAGCGCCGCATTTTCCCGGAGGCTTCCGGGGTTGGGGCAGAGGGAGTCCTGCGATCCTCTCCTTCCTCCGGAGGGGGAAGCGTCGCCTGCGGGGCAGGGATTCGTGGATCGTCCCCCCGCTCGCCCCAGAGGGCATCGGCGTGTTGTATCGCTTCGGCCCTCTGATTCGTTGAAACATCAGGTATTTTTCGGGAAGGAACGACGATGCAGATTCCAGCGACACAGATTCGGGTCGGAATGGTATTGGAAGTGAACGGGGAACTCTTCAGCGTGCTCAAGACGGAGCATATCACGCCGGGGAAGGGGAATGCCCTGATGCAGACGAAGCTGCGGAGTCTCAAGACGGGGCTCTCCCGCGATCAGCGTTTTCGTTCGAGTGAGAGCGTGGAGCGGGTGAGCGTCGATCAGGTGGAGATCGAGTTCCTCTACGAGGATGGGGAGGACTACCATTTCATGAATACGCAGACCTTCGATCAGTTCCCGTTGAGCCGGGAGTTTCTGGGGGATGCGGTCTACTATCTGACGCCGAACCTCAAGCTGCAGGCGAACATGTACGAGGGGGAGATCATCAGCATCGATCTTCCGCTCACGGTGGAACTCGAGGTCGTGGAGACCGAGCCTGTGCTCAAGGGGGCGACCGTGAGCGCTTCGAAGAAGCCGGCGAAGCTCTCGACGGGGTTGCAGGTTCAGGTGCCGCAGTTCGTCGATGTGGGGACGGTGATCAAGGTCGATACGCGGGACGGTTCCTACCTCGACCGGGTGAAATAGGGGGAAGCGTCGATAAAACCGTTGATCTTCCGGGTGAAGGCCCGCAGGACGCGCACCTCTCGGGGGGTGAGTTCCGCGCGACGGGCGATACGCCGAAGGAGGGCGAGGAGGCGGCGGGGCTTCTTCTGGCAGAGGAAGTCGATCCTGCGCAGGAGTCCCGCCACTTCCTGGGAGAGGGCTTCCATCTCTCCATGGGTGGCCCGCGGCATGACGCGGTTGCGGGGGAGCGCCTCACCGGCAGCGAGGAAGAACTCGTAGGCGCAGAGCATCACGGACTGGGCGAGGTTGAGGACCGGTGCGTCCTGGGCTGTGGGGATCGTGATCAGCGCATCGCACCGTTCGAGGACGCGATTCGGAAGACCGTGGTGTTCCGCGCCGAAGAGGAGGGCGATACGAGGGGTGTCGCTCCGTTCCTGGAGCGTACGGGCGAGTTCGCGGGGGTACCAGGGCTGTTGGAGGACGATCTCCTCCTTCCCCCCCGCGCGTCTGGCCGAGGTCGTGCCGATCACGATCTCGTAGGGGGCGAGGGCCTCGTCGAGGGAGGTGAAGACGCGCCGCCGCTCGTAGAGATCGACCGCGAAGACGGCCATGACGGCGGCCTCCTTGGGATCGTCCTTGCGGGGGGCGACCACGACGAGATCGGAGAGCCCCATGTTCTTCATCGCCCGGGCCACCGCGCCGATGTTGGCGGCATAGCGGGTCTGATACAACACGATCGAGATCTGGTCGAGTTTCAACATCCGGTGCCTCTCTCTCTTCCTGCTCGTGGTGCTCGTTGCGAAGCGTCCGCCCATCCCTCCCTCACCGCGGGGAAACGGGTTCGGCATCGCGGGGAGGGAATGTCTGGGAATGGGGAACTTCCGTGGTGCGCCTTCCCCCCGGCGCGGGGGAGATACGGCGATATCGCGCTGCCGCTTGGGGCTCGTTGCGCTGCTGGTAGTAGACGAAGAGGTTCCAGCGCGCTCTCTCGTGATGCGGATCGATCGCGACGATCCGTTTCCAGTCCCGGACCGCTTCGTCGAGCGCGTTGCGTTTCAGGTGGAAGATCGAACGGGCGTAGAGGATCTCGGTATCCCTGGGATATCGGGCGAGGAGCCGGGCGGAGCGCCTGGCGATCTTCGAGGGGTGATCCGCGAAATATGTCGTCTCGAACTTGAAGGCTTCCTCGGCGATCCAACGCTGGTAATCGGCCTCCGTGAGCTGGGGGGGAGGGGAAGCGTGCGGGAGGCCGGGGGACGTCGTTTCCTTCGCCAGTCCGATCGTTCCACCCAGCAGCAGGAGAAGGAGCAGGAACAGCGGCGGGAAGATCCTCGTCGAGAGTGCGGCCTGGAAGCGATCCCCCACCCGGCGATCGGGAGGGAGGAGTGCTTTCGCCAACCGGAAGATCGAGACGAAGAGGAGGAGGATCGCCCAGAAGAGCCACCATGCATCCCGGAGGGGGGTAACGAGGCGGTCGAAGAGCCAATGGGGGAGTTCTGCCAGACCATGCCCCACGGCCCCGGCCAGTTTCCCATAGTCCCAGAGCGTCACGGCCATCGGATCCCGAAGCGTCCAGTCACAGTAGTAGGCCAGGCCGATCAACGCGGCGGTCCCCACGAGGATCGCGCTCTTGCGCAGCCCGAGGTGCCGAGTCGATTCCGCCAGCCAGATCATGCAGATCGGCGCCGTGTCGAGGAGGATGCGGGGGCCGCTCCACCAGCACCGAATCGAGGAGACCACGAGCACCTGGAGGATGAATGCGCCCAGGAGGAGCGTCCCCTCGAAGGGACGGCGGTAAAGAAGGAGCGCCCCCCCGAGGAGGGAGAGGGGGACCACCGGTGACCAGGGGAGAAACCCGTAAGGTCCAACGAGGGTCCCCCACACCTCCAAGTATCCCGCCAGGTTCCCCTGCTGCGCGGAGTGAAACCAGGAACCGTTGAGGAGCTTGAAGACGACCATCTGCGGGGCGAATGCGAGGAGGAAGCCTGCCGAATATCCTGCAAGGATGCGCCCGATCGCCTGCATCGGCATCCCTTCCTTCCTCCCCCGGATCAGCAGATCGATCCCTGGGAAGATCAGGAAGAGCACCTCCTGGGTCCGTACCATCGCCGCGATCCCCCCCGCCGCGCCGAGGACGAACCAGCCGCGAAACGAGGACCTCGTAGGGCGAAGCCGGAACCAGAGGACGAGGAAGAGGGAGACCATGAAGAAATCGGTCGCCTGGGAGAGGGAACCCTCATCGACGACATATTGCGGAAGCCGCGTGCCGAGCAGTCCTCCCCAGATTGCCAGCGCGGCCGCACCACCGCCGTATTCCCGCCGGAGAAAGCGATACATGAGGAACAGTCCCGCGATACCGTAGAAGAGGGACCCGAGCTGGATCGCCGTCACCTCGAAACCGGAGAGATCGAAGATCGAATCGAAAACCCACCCCCCCACATACCATGGGAGCCACAGCACCGCCGGCCCCATCGGATAGGGATTCCCGATCAGCCCCGTGGTACTTCCGAAAAAAGCCGGACGGATCATCCCGTGACGAGAGAACTCATCCCCGAAGAAGAGATCCCCATCCGTAAAGCTCGATTCGAGATAGGCGAAATAGCCCAGCCCATCGGGAATGATGAGTTGGGCGCGCGGCAACGCACAAAAGAGGAGGAGGAGGAAGGGAAGGATCGTGTACGCACAAAGATCGCTCCCCCTCCCCAGCAAGCCCGAACGATACGCACCGGGAGCGCGTATCTCAGGGGATCTTGCCATCCGGTATCCTGGCCCTGGCACGTTCAATCCTTGCGCACCCGGGAGAAAAGGGGGACCCAACGGGAAACCCGCGCGCAGTAGGCCTCGTACTCCGCACCGAAGACGCGCCGCAGATGGGGCTCCTCATAGCCGACGACGAAGAGGTGGAAGAGTGTTGCCACCCCGGCGGCGTAGAGGAGGAGCCAGGGCGTGGCGAACCAGGCGGCCCACCCCACGATCACCAGAAGGACGCCGACATACATCGGGTTTCGTGTGTAGCGGTAGAGTCCTCGTACCACGAGACGCTTCGGGGCATCGATCGGAGCGGGGGTTCCCCGTCCCACCGTGGCGAAGTCCCAGAGGCACCAGAGATAGATCCCTCCACCCAGGGCGAAGGCAACGATCGCGAGGGGGAAGAGCGCCCCCTCGCAGAGGGTTCTCCCCAGCCAGCGCGCAAGTCGTACCGGGACGTACACCGCGACCGTCCCCGGAATCACGAAGGTAAAGAGGAGGTTCTTGAGCAGAAGCATGGGGGGCCTCCCGCCGCTTCCGGAGGAGAAGCAAGGCTAGCACGTTCCGTTCCAGAGTGGACCGAGGGCTTCTCACTTCTGGAAGAGTTCTTCGATCACCGCCGGTTCTACCCGTTTCCCGCAGGGGGGGACCCGAGTGGTGAAGGGACTGTAGGGATCCCCCCCTCCCCGGTAGGGATTGCGGGGGGGGCCTTCCTTCTGGAGCCAGAATTCCTTCCGTTCCTCGCAGAGCATCACGACGATCCCCCTCGGGTGGGCCTGGGCGCTCCAGCGGATCATGTAGCGGGAGAGGACCTTGAAGACCTCCCGCATCCCGGAGAGTTCCTTCTCCTTGAAGAGCGCCGCGGCCGCGTTCATGATCTGTCGCAACACTTCCTGCTGCGGTTTGCCGAGTCGTGCGCCGCTCTTCTTCAGGAGGGTGTTCGTCTCGATCGCGATGATCCCCGCGGCATCGGTGACGCCGCGTGTGGAACCGGCGGCCAGGGCCTGGTGGATCGCGAGGTACTGTTTGAGGTTTGCGGCACTCACCCGCGTAGGGTCGTTCTCGTCCCCCCCCCAGGCGCCCCCATGAAGGGCGAGGAGGAGGGGGATCGAGAGGAAGATCGCAACGATCGCCGTGCGTTTCATGGCAAAACTCCTTTCCCGGTTTCACCCGTAGGCGGCACGGAGGGCTTTCAGGGGGGCGATGCTCTCGGAGAGGCCACCGGGCCGGTTGCGGGCGAGCCAGAGTTCCCGGAAGGTCTCGATCAGGCCGTCGAGTTCGACCGCCATCTCCCGGCGGATTTCCGGGGGAATCTCCGCGATCTCGCCGTGGGGCGTATGGAGCCGTTCGATGCCAAGACGGCAGGCGTGCAGGAGCAGTCGCGCGCCATGTTCGATCTCCCGGACGATGAGGGGGGCGTCGCCGCACGCCATCCGGGCGCGGGGCAGATCGGCCAGGGTCGTCGTGACATGAGCCCGACACCGCTCGAGCGATTCGGGGGTGAGCGACGAAAGCGCCCCCTTCGACCCCTCCTGCGGGAAGAGGAGGAGACGGGCGAGCACGGAGCCGTTCTTGACGAGCGCGCCGCAGGTCCGGTAGGCATTGCCGAGTTCGAGCACGATGCGTCCCGTCACCCCGGCAGCGTCGAGGAAGCGATGACGATCGAGCAGACGTGCCAGAGCGATCCCGCGGTTCGCTTCCCCGGCCCACGCAAGGGCCGCCCCATAGGCCAGGGGAGGGAAGGAAACGGGCAGATGCTGCCAGTGTCCGTAGTCCCCCCAGTCGGTGACGAGATAGCCCAGCGCACCATGCCTTCGCCCCGCCTCTGCGGCATTCCTGAGGTTTTCCAGGGCGTTCTCCGTGCGCCCGGTGATGCTGATCCAACTCGAGGTCCCGGGACAGACGTAGAAGGGGAGCCCATGGCCGGCCAGGACGGCGCATGCCGCCTCGAAGGGGTGATCCGCCTCGTAGCCCCACACGAGCACGGCGACATCCCGGGGGAGTTCCCCGAGCCGCTCCGGATGCCGCAGAACGATATCCCCCCAGAACTGCATCCGCTTCCCGTGGCGGCGAACGAGCCGGTATACCCCCTGGAGGAAGTCGAGGTAGACCCGATCCGCGCCATGGGCTTCGCATGCCTCCCGGCTCCTCCCCTGCCCGAGGTCGAACGTCTCATCGAGTCCTACGTTGAACCATCCGCTCGAGAAGTGGGGGAGGAGTTCGGCATAGAGCGAGTCGAGCAACCCCAGGGAGCCGGGATCGGTGGGCGCGAGGCTGAAGGGGCCCGGATGTCGCCGTCCCCAGGGGAAGGTGAACCCCTCCGGCGCTTCCGCCAGGTGCGCGTAGCGGGGATGCTCGAGCCAACGCGCCATATGGCCGAACGAGTTCTGGTTCGGCACGAGATCGATGTAGCGCTCCCGGCAGAAGCGATCGAGTTCGAGGATCTCCTCCCCGGTGAGGGGAGAGGCTCCCTCCCACACCTCCGGGTGATCGACGTAGGCGAAGGTGTGCTCCATGTAGAGCTGGATCTCGTTGACCTTCCACCCCGCCAGCATCTCGATCCACCCCTCGATCGTGGAGAGGGTCGGGACCTTGTCCCGGCTGATGTCGAGCATGACGCCGCGACGGGAGAAATCGGGATGATCCTCGATCGAGAGGGCAGGGACTTCCCGGGGGAAGAGGGTGAGGAGCTGGCCCAGCGTCATCGCGCCCCGGAAGGCACCGGCAGGGGTTCCGGCCGTGAGCCGAATGCCCCCCTCTCCGACCACGAGCCGATAGCCTTCCGCCTCGGCAAAACGCCCCCGATCGACCTCGATCACGATGCCGGCCCTTCCCCCCCCCGGATCGGCGGCGCGAAGCTCCCACAAAACACCCGCTTCCTGGAGGCGACGCTGCACGCGGCGGGCAAGGGGGAGCCCCTCTTGCGGTGAGAACCCCTGAAAGACGACGAAGCGCTTTCCGGAAAGGGGGAAACGCCCATCCCTCTCCTCGAGTTTTCTCGGCATCGGCAAGAGATCGATGCGCATGCCCTTCCCCTCTTCTTTCGCCGGTCGAGCGGAAACCTCGATTCGACCGCTTTGGCCCTTCACCGCGGTTTCACCTTGGCGGAAGCTTGTGCGTCTCCCCGTTCGATGGGGGATTCCTGCCGGAGGGCAGTGTTTGCCTTCCCTTCGGCCAGCGTGGCGATCGTGATCGTCTTGAACCTTCGAAGCATGTAGCTCTGGATGTCGTGCAGGACCTCCCGGATCCTGCAGAGGGAGAGGTTCCCGCACGTTTCTCCGGGGGCTCTGAGGACGCAGCCCTCCCCATCGGGGATGATCTCGAACGTTTCCACGATATCGAACATCGTCAATCCGGCAGGGTCGCGGGCCAGCACGTATCCTCCTCCCGATCCACGGATGCTCCGTACGATCCGGGCATGGCAGAGGCGCTGGAGGACTTTGGCGACATGGTGCTCGGAGATCTGGTAGCGTTCCGCGATCTGCGAGGCGGAGACCGCCTCACCGGGATGGCGTGCCATCTCCACGGCGGCGTAGAGGGCAAAGCGGGTGCTCTTGTTCAGTTCCATCGGCTCCCTCCTCTTGGGCGGATCGATCGCAGCGGCAGCCCCCGCGGGTGGGAAAGGCGCTATTCATGGAGAATACAGACCGCTCTCCCAAAGGCTTCCGGAACCTCTTCTTGAAGGAAATGACCTCCGGCAGCCGTCTGGACGATGGCATGGGGAGCAGCTTCCTGCATTCGGTGGAGGGCTCTCCCCAGGATCGGATCGTACTTCCCCCACAGGAGGATCAGGCGTCCCTGAAAGGCGCGAAGCCAGGCCTCCGTCTTCTCCAGATGGGGGATCGAAGGATGGGTCTCGCTCGACGGAACCATCCGTGCCAGCGCAAGGGGGGCGACCCGGTCCTCTCGATTCCGCAGGGGCCAATGATAGGCCATCCGCTGGATCCGGGTCCAGGCCTTCCGGTTCCGCTGCGCAAAATGCATGACCGGAACGGGAAAATTGAAACGCTGGAAGACGAACTCCGAGAGGTGGGGAATGTGGGCGAAACGGTGGAACGCTGTCGTACGGATCGGTCGTTTCGGAACGAGAAGGCTGGTATTCGCAAAGAGCGCCCTCGATACCCGGGAAGACTCCGCCGCCGCTACTCCCGCCGCGATCGGTCCTCCCCAGTCATGCCCCATGATCGTCATCTCCTCGATCCCCAACGTATCGACGAGCTTCGTCATCAGCGCGATATGGGTACCGAGCGTATGAAAGGCGGGGTCACGCGGTTTGTCGCTCAGCCCCAGCCCCACCAGATCGGGGGCGATCACCCGGAAGCCGAAACGGGCGACGATCGGGATCACCTTGCGCCACAGGAAACACCAGGTCGGATTCCCGTGGAGCATGAAAACGACCGGTCCCTCTCCCTGATCGACGAAGTGGATGCGGTACCCGTCGATGCGCACCATCCGGCGCCGGAAAGGGAGTTCGGCGCGCAACCACCCGGGGAGGGCAGGAGGGATTTCGTCGAGACAGGTCATGAGGGCATCTCTCCCTGCGATGGGGGACATACCGGCATCGGGCGATCCCCCTCGCCGGAGGAAAAGGGGGCGCATTCGGTCATCTGCGCTTGACGAGATTGCGCCGGGAGAAGAAGGAAGCGGGAAGCCCCTGATCGAACTTGATATCCCCGACGTACTGGGTCGTCTCGTGGCCGGTCTTCACGGTGACCATTCGGATCACGGTCTGGACCTCGCGCCCCTGGACGACCTTGAACCCTTCCCGCGTTTCGATCCGTTCGACGTTCCCTGCTTCGTCGAGATGCTCGAGGCGGGTGACGAAGGGTTTCTCCTTGAGCACCCACACCTTCATCGCCGGATCTCCCCCCTTCGCCTTTGGTTTCCGTTTGAGCAGGAGGATGTACTCCTGTGGCGTCTCCTCGATCAGCTCCGGGTCGTAGTAGTCGAGGAAACGGGTGAGGTTCATGTCGTCGAAGGTGAAATCGGATCCGAGAAAGGTCTGCTTGAGGTTGCTCACCGAGATGCGGCGGATCTTCTTGTAGGTCGGGAGGTAGATGTAGATCTTCCCCTTGTCCTCCATCAGGATCGTCATCCCTTTGACATCCGCCGGCGCGATGAAGCGGATCAGGCGTTGGCTGTCTCCCCGCTGGTAGAGGATCATCCTGCGCGGCTTCTCCTCTCCGGAGGCCTCCTTGACGACCATATCGACGGCATACTCCCAGTCCCTGGGCGCGTTGTTGTAGTCATCGACCCGTTTGAGGAGTTCGACGGCCGATGGATTCGCATGGAGGGGACTCCCGAACGATGCGAGAAGACATGCGAGAAAGACGACTCTTTTCATCATGACTCCTTCCATGATGACAGAACTCCTGCCTGCTTCCTGGAAAAGAAGGGGGAATCGAGGGGCCTGCTGCGCGGAGTCACCGGGCAAGTTCGTCAAGTGCGGCCCGGACGAAGTTGCGCACGATCTCCTTTCGCCAGCTCATCTCGAAGTCGGTGTTGTCGAGGGGTTTGGCTGGCCGGAAGGCGGCCTGGGCCGCCGCTTCGATCCGTTCCGGCGTGAGCCGCTCCCCCATCACGAGGCGTTCCGCTTCCGTGGCCCGCACGGGGTGGGAGGCGACCGCCCCGAGCACGATCGTGGCATCGGTCACGGTGCCGTCGGGGGCCCGTGCGAGCCGTGCCGCCACCCCCGCGACCGGGAAGTCGAAGGCGCCACGACGGCGAAGTTTCCGGTAGGTCGCACGCACGGATCCGTCGGGAGAGAGGGGAGGAAGCAGGATCTCGGTCAGAAGTTCGTCCGGTCTCTTGTCGAGGTGGCGGATCCCGTCGTCCCGGTAGAGGTCGGCCGCGGGGATCACCCGCTCCCCCTCGGGGCCCACGAGCCTGACCCGCGCACCGAGCGCCACGACCACCGGTACGAGGTCACTCGACTGAACGGCCCAGCACCGGGGACTCGAGGGGGCCACCCAGCAGGTCGTTCCATCCTTCTTCATACAGAAATCGATCGCCTTGCGCCATTCGTAGTTCTGGTCGTAGTAGTTGCAGCGGGTGTCGAGGAGGAGGTTGCCGCCGATCGTCCCCATGTTGCGAAGGAGGGGGGTGGCGATCATCGCGGCTGCTTCCGCCATGATGGGGTAGACCCGTCGGATCGTCTCCTCCCGCAGGAGCCGGGAGAGGGTGACGCCGGCCCCGATGCGCAATCCCCCTTCGGCGGAGCCTCGGATCTCCTGCAATTCGGGGATCCGCCGCAGGCCGACGACGACCTTGGGGGTCTGCTGTCGTCGTTTCATGTTCGGGTAGAGATCGGTCCCTCCGGCGACGAAGGCGCCTTCTTCCCCTGCGTCCCGGACCATGGCGACCGCTTCCTCGATCTGGCGGGGGAGACGGTACTCGAATGCCGGCAGTCGCATCATCGTTTCGTTCCTCCCGCGATCCGTTCTTTTTCGGGCGTTTTTTCCCTGGCCCTGCCATCCCCACCGGCCCAGGGGGGATCGACGACGATCGGTTCGGGCCATGCGATCTCGGGGAAGCGTTTCGGCCCATAGCGGCCCGCGCCGCCACCGGCTTTCTCCTTGAGGGCCCGGAGGATCTTCTCCGGCGTGATCGGCACTTCATCGATCCGGACGCCGACGGCGTCGTATACGGCGTTGGCGACGGCGGGCATGACGGGGAGGAGGGGGCCCTGGCCGACCTCCTTGGCACCGAAGGGGCCTTGGGGGTCGGGGTCCTCGATCAGGTAGGTCGTGACCTCGCACATCTCGTGCGTGGTGGGGCTCTTGTACTCGAGCATCGAGGGGGTCTTGTGGACGCCGAAGCGCTTCTCCCGATAGCGCTGTTCCTCCATGAGGACCTCGCCGAGTCCCATGTAGACGCCCCCCTCCACCTGTCCGATCACGAGGGTGGGGTTGAGGGCCCGGCCGATGTCGTGGGCGATCCAGATGTGGGGAACCCGAAGGATTCCCGTGTCGGGATCGACCTCCACGTAGGCCACCGCTGCAGAGTAGCTGTAGGCAGGCGAGGGGCCCACGCCTGCCCCCTTGAACCGGCCATCGCTCTTCGGGGGCGTATAGGAGCCGACGGTGCCGATCGTTCCGAAGCGCGCCTCGGCGAGTTGCACCGCCTCCGCAAAGGAGACCCCCACTTCCGGGTCTTCCACGTCGAAGACGCGGCGTCCTGCGAATCCGAGCCGGCCGGAGGGGATGCCGAGTTTCCCGGCAACCGCCCTGGCCAGAAGGTCGCGTGCCCGCTCCGCTGCCTCGATCGCGGCGTTTCCGGTCATCAGCGTCACCCGGCTCGAATAGCTCCCCAGATCGACCGGCGTGAGATCCGTGTCCGCGGTCACGACGCGGATGTCGAAGGGATCGATCCCCAGGATCTCCGCGACGCAGAAGGCGAGCACGGAGTCGGAGCCCTGTCCGATCTCGGTGGAACCGCAGAAGACGCATACGCCCCCCCCCCGGTCGAGCTTGAGTTGCACGCCGGAGTGCGGCATCTTGTTCCAGTAGATCGGAAGTCCGGCGCCGCAGATATAGGAACTGCAAGCGATCCCCACCCCCTGGCCGTGGGGGAGGCGACGGAACTTCTCCTTCCACTTCGAGCCTTCGACCACCGCATCGATGCAACGGCCCAGCCCCATCGTTCCGACCCGCAGATAGTTCGCCGTGAGCGCGTGGGGGGGCTGGAGGTGGGCCTTTCGCATCTCGGCCGGGTCGAGACCGAGCGCCTCGGCGATCTTGTCGAGGTGAATCTCGAGCGCATGCCGCGGCTGGGGGGTTCCATGCCCCCGCTTGGGGCCGCAGGGCGCCTTGTTCGTAAAACAGCGCGCCCCCTCGAACTTGTAGCGGGGAACCTGATAGGTCACGGTCTGGAGCGCTCCGGTGTAGAAAGTGCTTGCGACGCCGTAGCTGCCGTACGCGCCCCCGTCGAGGAGCGAGCGGAAGTGCATCGCCGTGATCGCGCCGTCCCGTTTGACACCCGTCTTCACCCACATCAAGACCGGATGTCGCCCGCGGTGACAGTAGAAGACCTCCTCGCGTGTCAGACAGATCTTCACGGGTCTTCCCGTCATCATCGAGAGCTTGCTCACCACGATCTCGTGGTTGAAGGGGTCGCTCTTCCCGCCGAATCCTCCCCCGTTGGGTGTGGCGATCACGCGAATGTGGGCAGGGGGGAGTTCGAGGACCTTGGCGAGTGCGCGGTGGACGTAATGGGGGGTCTGCGTCGAGGACCAGAGCGTCAGCTTGCCGTCCGGATCGAAGAAGGCGACCGCGGCGTGCGTTTCGATCGGAAGGTGCGTGTTTCCCTCGTAATAGACGACATCCTCGAAGATCTCGTCCGCTTCGGCGAAGCCTTCCGTGATGTCACCGAACGCGAGGGAGACCTTCTTGTGGACGTTTCCGCCCGCGCCGTAGTCGTGGATCCGTGGGGTCTCGGTGGCAAGTGCCTTCTCTGGGGAGAGGATCGGCTCGAGTGGCTCGTATTCGACCTCGATGAGATCGAGCGCCTCGAAGGCTGTCTCTTCATCGACCGCGGCGACGGCGGCCACCGGGTCGCCCACGAAGCGGACCTTATCGATGCAGAGGGCGTGTTCGTCCTGGCTGACCGGCAGGATCCCAAAGGGGATCGGGAGTGCTTCACCGGTGAGGACGGCTTTCACGCCGGGGAGCTGCTGCGCCCTGGCCGTATCGATCCGGACGATCCGGGCGTGGGCCTGGGTGCTGCGCAGTAGCTTGCAGTAAAGCATCCTGGGCAACACGATGTCGTCTGCAAAGCGGGTTTGTCCCGTCACCTTGCTCCGGGCATCGATGCGCCGGATCGGTTTTCCGATGACTTCGAAGCGTTTCTCTTCCGACATACCGATCCTCTAGGCTTTGCGTCCTTCCCGTTCGATCCTTGCGGCTTCTTCGACGGCCTCGAAGATCTTGAGGTATCCTGTACACCGGCAGAGATTGCCGGAGAGGGCTTCCTTGATCGTCTCCCGGGTCGGGTTCGGGTCCGTGTCGAGGAGTGCGCGGGCGGTGACGAGGAAGCCGGGGGTGCAGTAGCCGCACTGGGCCGCGCCGAGTTCCGCGAAGGTCTCCTGGAGGGGATCGAGGTGGGGGCCGTGGGCGAGTCCCTCGACCGTCCGGATCTCCCGCCCTTCGAGGTCGCATGGAAGGGCCAGACAGGAGAGGATCGGCTCCCCATCGACGAGGACCGCGCACGCACCACATTCTCCCAACTCGCACCCATGCTTCGTGCCAGTGAGCCCGAGATCTTCCCGCAGCACCTCGAGGAGCGTCTTGTGCGGTGAAAGGAGGAGGTCATAGGCTTCACCGTTGACGTTGAGCGTAAGCTGGACCTTCTTTCTCTGCATCGTGCGCTTCATTCCTCCTGAGCCAACGAAACGTGCGGCGATGGGAGTACCCTCCCCTTCGGACGCCGTGGCGATCCTCCGACGAATCCATCCTTTCGGCGTTCTCCCGGAATACCCGATGGTAGCATACCCAAGGGGGTGTCGGGTGTCAAGTTGCCGGTAGCGATGTAGAGGCATCCGGCTTTCATGCCATCCTTTCGTCCCCTTGACGGGATGGGGGCGCAGTGATAGGCTTTTCCCCTACGGCAATCGTCGGGCCTCTCTTCCGGGCGCCGACCGGGGAACACCTGATCTCGCTTCTCCGTTCCATCTGGAGATCCTCGAAGTATCCTCTTGGCCGAGCAAAGAGGGCAAAGGAACTCTCTCGCGCCTCCGTCTCATGAAGATCATCAAACGATACCAGAACCGCAAACTCTACGATACCGGGACGAGCAGTTACGTCACCCTGGAGGATATCGCGGAGATGGTCAAGAGGGGCGAGGAGATCCAGGTGCTCGACAACAAGACGAAGGAGGATCTGACGGCCGTGACCCTCTCGCAGATCCTCTTCGAGGAGCAGAAGAAGCAGAAGAGCCGTCTCCCCCTCGGTCTGCTCAAGCGGATGATCCAGTTCCCGGCCGAGTCCCTCCATGAACTCTTCGAGTATCTCTCCACCAACGTCCAGGGGGTGGGTCATCTCAAGGAGGAAGCGGACCGCTATCTCCAGAAGAGACGCAGCGGAGGGGAAGCATCCTCGGCCGGGGAGGAAGAACCCCATCCTTCCCTCGGGGAGTTCCTCTCCGTGCCGCAGCGCAACCTCGACCTCCTTCAGAAGAAGATCGACGAACGTTTCCGGATCGCTTTCGCAAAGATCTCCGGTCTCGACGAACTCCGGCAGGAGATGGAGACCCTCAGAGCCGATCTCGCCCGCCTCGAGGCCCGTCTCGATCGCCTCGAAGACCGATTCTCTTCCCATCGACCGGAGGGCGCCCCAGGGGAAGATCCCGTAACCTGAAGCGGCCTTGCTCCCCCCGAACACTCGCCCCCCCCAAAGGGGAAATCGCAGCGGCTCCCTTCTCCGAGATTCCCTTGGCGGACGGGGAACCCTTTGGGGAAAAGGTGAAGGAGTGGACGAATGCCCAAGGATTACAGCCCATTTACCCCTGGTCAACCCGTGCCTCAGGAATTTTTCGTGGGGCGCATCGAGGAAGTCGAGCGACTGACAGAGATGGTCCAGGCTGCCGCCGCTGGACGCCTTCAGATTGCATTCCTGACCGGCGAGCGCGGTATCGGCAAGAGTTCCCTGGCCTCCTTCGTGAGGTCCTTGGTAGAAACCCAACACAACGCCCTCGGGTTGCATACTTTCCTGGGGGGCGTCGATACGCTCGAGGAGATGACCCGAAGGGTTTTCGACAGGCTCCTCAAACATAGTATCGGGCAAACCTGGGAAGGCAAGATCAAAACGTTGTTTGGCAAGCAGATCAAGCAGGTCGGCTTGTTTGGGATCAGCGTCGAGTTCGATGCGGATCGAAGTGATCTGCGTCGAATGGTTCACGACTTCGCACCGGCATTGCGAAACCTGATGAATCGTCTCAAGGGAGACAAGCACTCCCTGTTCATCGTTCTGGACGACATCAATGGGTTGGCTTCCTCTCCGAACTTCGCAAACTGGATCAAGAGCCTGGTAGACGAAATCGCGACCTCTATGGAACCTCTTCCGTTATGTCTCGTGCTGGTCGGGCTGGAAGAACGCAGGCAGTCTCTGGTTACTCTTCAGCCATCGCTCGCTCGTGTGTTCGAGATCATCGACATCGAAGTGTGGTCCAGAGGCGAAACCGAGGAGTTCTTTCAAAAGGCGTTCGAGAAGGTCGGTGTAAAAGTAGAGACGGCGGCCCTCCCAATCCTTGCCCGCTTTGCGGGAGGTCTGCCCGTTCTCGCCCATGAGATCGGAGACGCCACCTTCAAGATGGACACCGACGACCACATCGATGAGAAAGATGCCCTCCAAGGCGTGTTTCTCGCCGCGGATATCGTAGGACGCAAGCATCTCGAGCCACAGGTGTTCCGGGCGATCCGTAGCGAACGATACCGATCCATCCTCCGGAGGATCGCGGCGAAGCCATTGGATATCCGCTTCAAGCGGGCAGACCTCCTTTCCCGCCTGGGACCCGAAGAAGCACGGGTTCTCGACAACTTCCTGCGGCGAATGAAAGACCTGAACGTGATTCGACCAGACCCAGAGCGGGGACGTGGTGCATATTGCTTCCAGAACCAGCTCCACTACCTCTATTTCTGGCTCGAAGCCGAACGGGCCAGGAAAGGGCCGGGCGTGTGACCGGGGAGCGCCCTGGTGCCCCGAGATTCCCAGGGGAACACCATCCTCTCCTTCAGCCGCGGTGGAGGCGGCTGCTCCCCAGGTCAGGGATCCAAGGAGGTTACAGCGGGAGGGCGTAATCTCGTTTCGCATCTCGTGCGTCTTTCATGGAGCGATCCTGGCCGGGTATTCCGGTGAGCTTGCGCTTTTCCCGGTGGTCGTGTATCGTACTGGAAGTCCGGACGGTGTCGCCAGGATCTCCCGTGCGGCCGTCGTGCCGTCCCAGCCACCCGATGATCGGAGGCGCGCAAAGGACGTTCGATCGCCTTCGTCACGCTCGAAAGGGGAAGTCATGGTCGTGAAACCGTTGCTCCGTCGCTGTTGCCTCGTGGGGGTGTTCTCCCTCTTCCTGACCGGATTCGGAGAGTACCTCTGGCTCCCCGACCCTCCACTCCCTTTCGACGAGGATCTCGCCTTCACCCCCGTGATTCCCGATCCGAATGCCCCGGGGGTGATCTTCCTCGAAGGGGGTGAGGATCTCCAATTCCGGGCCCAGGAGGCGATCATTACGGCACGACCGGGAACGACGATCGTCTTTCCGGAAGGAACCTTCTACTTCAAGGACGAGATCGTCGTCGATGCCTCCCACGTCACCCTCGCCGGCCAGGGCATCGATCGCACGATCCTCGATTTTTCGGAGCAGGAATCGGGAGCGCAGGGGATCCTCGCGCGCAGCGACGCTTTTGGCGTCCAGGACCTCACGGTCCAGAATACGCAGGGGGATGCGATCAAGATCGAAGGAGCCAACGGCGTGACGATCCGCAGAACACGCGTCACCTGGAGTGGAGGACCGAAAACGACGAACGGCGCCTACGGCCTCTACCCCGTGCTCTGCCGCAACGTCCTCATCGAGGATTCGATCGTCTCCGGCGCTTCGGACGCCGGGATCTATGTCGGACAGTCGAGCCGGATCCTCGTGCGGCGTAACCGGGTGGAGTACAACGTCGCCGGCATCGAGATCGAAAACTCGACCTTCGCCGACGTATCGCAAAACTGGGCCTCCTTCAACACCGCGGGCATCCTCGTGTTCGATCTGCCGAACCTCGAGGTGCAGGGGGGGAGGAACACCCGCGTCTTTGGGAACGTCGTCGACAAGAACACCACCCCCAACTTCGCGCCGGAAGGGAACATCGTGGGAATGGTCCCCTCCGGGATCGGGATCATGATCATGGCCAACGACGAGATTGAGGTCTTCGACAACCAGATCCGCAACAACGGCACCGCCGGGATCGCTGTGGTGAGCTATCTCGTCACCGAGATTCCGATCTCCGATCCCAACTATGACCCCTTTGCCGAAACGATTCACCTCCACGACAATCGTCTCGAGATGCCCTACCGTCCCTATTTCGACGGGAGCGACATGAACATTCTCGTGAACTACCTCTTTCGTCTGGAGCCGCCCGACATCATCATCGACGGGATCATGGAGGTGGTCAAGGAGGGGGGGGTCTCGGAGGAGGAGCGGCTCTGTATGGGGGAGAACATCACGCATCGCCGCCTCCCCAGAAGCGGGCCTCAGCCTGCCGCCTTCGGCAACATGAATCTGGCCAGCGGCAACACGAACGTTCTCGGGCTGCCCAGTGGGCCGGTGAGCCGGGACCCCATCCCCTTCCTCTGCGCGCACCCCCCGCTCGAACCGATCGAACTCGAGCCTCCACTGCCGATTCCCGAGCCGCAGGAGGAGTACACGCCCGAAGAGATCGAGGCGCTCTGTGGCGCCCGGCCTGGGGGGGTGAACTGGGGCGCCTTCGTCGTCGCGTGTCCCGATCTGGCCGACTACGATCTCTTCGCCGACCCCACCGATCCCCTCAGCGAACCGAACGGGGGTGGGATACCCTATATCCTCACGACCCCCCTCTTCTCCGATTACACGCAGAAGCGTCGGGTCGTCTTCGTCCCCCCTGGCGGGCATGTCGTATACGATCCCGTGGCCCCCTTCCACTTCCCGGTGGGAACGATCATTGCGAAGACCTTCCTCGCGCCCGATGGAAGCCGTCCGATCGAGACCCGTCTCCTCGTCCACCGAGAAGAGGGATGGGTGGGGATCCCCTACATCTGGGAGGGGGATCATGCCCGGCTCGCCGTCGGCGGTGGAAGCGTCCCCATCGAATGGACGCATGAGGGGGAGGTTCTCCGTTGGAACTACCTCGTCCCGAACATGAACCAGTGCGCGAGCTGCCATACAGCCACTGGGGAGATGGGACCGATCGGACCGAAGGCGAAGTGGCTCAACCGCGACGATCCCGAGTCGCAGGAGGGGCAAAACCAGCTCTCCCACTGGGCCGACCTCGGGTTGCTCGTAGAGGCTCCGGCCGATCCGGCCCAGGCTCCCCGCCTCCCCGTCTGGAACGATCCCACCGATGGAACCCTCGAAGCGCGCGCGAAAGCCTACCTCGACATCAACTGCGCCCACTGTCACAACCCTTCGGGGCTTGCGCGCAACACTGCGCTCTACCTCCATGCCGAAAACGGGGACGACACCTCCTACGGAATCTGTAAGCCGCCGGTCGCCGCTGGCCCCGGGTCCGGAGACCTCCACTACGACATCGTTCCGGGAGACCCCGAAGCCTCGATCCTCTATTTCCGGATGAACGCCGTGGAACCCGCCATCAAGATGCCGGAGTTGGCCAGGAACGTGATCCACGAAGAGGGGGTGGCCCTGATCGGCGCATGGATCGAGAGCCTCGAAGGGCGTTGCACGCCCCCCGGCGAGGAGGATGGAGGATGGCCAAGACGATGAAATCGCCTGCGATTCTCGAGACGTTCCTCGCCCTCCTCGACCTCGAGCGGATCGAGGCGAACCTCTTCCGGGGCGGCTACCTCGACATCGGCATTCCCCACGTCTTCGGTGGCCATGTTCTGGCCCAGGCGCTGATGGCGGCGCAACGCACCGTGGTGGAGGAACGACACGCCCATTCCCTCCATGCCTATTTCCTGCGTCCAGGGGATCCGAAGGCACCGATCGTCTACGACGTCGATCGGATCCGCGACGGGCGCAGTTTCACCACGCGGCGTGTCGTGGCGATCCAGCATGGCCGGGCGATCTTCAACATGTCGGCCTCCTTCCAGGTGGAGGAGTCGGGTCCGGAGCATCGCATCGATCCCCCGGAGGGGGTACCGGCGCCACATGAGCTTCCGAACGAGGATGAGCTGCGCCGCCGGCTCCTCGACGCGCTTCCGGCCGGGGATCGAGAGCGCTTGCTGGCGCCGCGTCCGATCGAAATTCGTCCTGTCGATCCGGAGAATCCCTTTTCGCCGAAGGCGCGCCCCCCTCTCAAGTACACCTGGTTTCGTGCGGCCGGCACGCTCCCCGCGGATGCCACCCTGCACAAGGCGACGCTGGCCTACGCTTCCGATTTCGGCCTCCTCGGCGCATCCCTCCTGCCACACGCGCTCTCCTTTCTTCAACCCAACCTCCAGGGGGCCAGTCTCGATCATGCCATGTGGTTCCACCGCCCATGCCGTGCCGACGAATGGCTCCTCTACCGGATGACCTCCCCGAGCATGAGCAATGCGCGAGGCTTCAACCGCGGCGAGATCTTCACCCACGACGGCGTTCTCGTCGCTTCCGTGGCGCAGGAGGGACTCGTCCGCCTCCATCCCCCCTCTCCCCATGACACGTCCGATTCCGGAAGAGGCACAGCGCGATCCCCGATCCCCGAGTGAGCGAAAAAACTTCCCCCCTCCTTGGCCGGAGCCCTGAGGGTAATCGCCCGGGGCAATCGCATTGATCGACTTCTACGCAAAATCCCAATACCACGCGATTCCTGGGAGACTGCCGGGAAGTTCGGCATTGCTTTCAAGTAGTGAGTTTCTTTTGCAGAATCAATAAAATCCCCATGATTCGCGAAATCCGATGGTATTGGAGCATCCGGCGCGAAAGGGCTGAAACGCATCTACCGACCAGACACCGTGGAGACCGAGTCTGTCATGTGAGAAGTCTCTTGCTTTCGGGATCCCACGGGATCGCAGATCCCATCGGAAAATTTCATGCGATTGCCCTGGACTGAGCCTCTCGTGGACTTGACAATCCCTACGCCTGGGGGTAGCCTGAAGCGTGGAAGGACAGGTTCGGGAAGGCGGAGATGCGACCACGGATCTTCCGGAGACGGATCCCCCTCCCGTGTAGGCTTTGCGTTCGCGCCGGGAGAGCCGGGGAAAGAGGAAACGAGGTTCCGCGTTCCCTCCTACGACCGGTGGAGGAGAGGAAAGGTGGGAGGCTTTCCCCTGGGGAAGCCCTTCAGGATGAAGAGGGAAAGATGCGCTTTGCATTCTTCGAGAAGTGGCGGCAACGCTTCCAGGCATTCGAGGAACACCCGGAGATCGAGCGATGGCTGGCGCTCGTGCGCCCGGCTCCCCCCTACGACCGCGATGCGTTGATCGCCGCATGCATCACGGTGACCTCGATGCTCTCCCTCCTCCTCCTGGCGGGGATCTCGTTCCTCTCGATGGGGACCCTCTTCGTGGCGCTCCTCCTCATCTTCCTCATCCTGAGCCAGGTCTTTGGCATCGAGTTGCGGTTCGACCCTTCGATGCTCTACTACTGACGCGTAGCGTGGGTCCGTTCTCCCCCCTCTTCCAGGTCCCGAAGCGATGCCGGAGATTCAAGTCTTTCCCCTCTTCCTCCGAAGAATTCCATGAGGCCCGATGCTGTGCGAGAAGGCTCCGATGTTGCCTGGATGCCTGAGGTGCGGGTCGGGAATCCACGTCACATTCGACGGCTGAGACGATCGAAAGGCCGGAAGCTCAGCCTTTCGGCAGGAGGCACGATTTCGATGACCCGATGCACGAAGATCTGGACGCTCCCTCTGCTGGGGGTATTGCTCCTTGCCCTCCTTGCAGGGGGGTGCGGCGGGGAGGAAGCCGACGACACCCGCAAAGAATTTCCCGAAGAAACCGCCGGAAGCCGGGAGGGACCGCTCATCTCCAATTCCGCGGAAGCCGGAACCTCCCAGGAGAGCGCAGGGACGACCGCCACCACGAACGAGACGGGAGAGATCCTCGAGGATCCAGCGGCGGGCCTCTACTACTTCGACACCGAGGACGGCAACGGCGACGGTCTGATCCAGTCGGGGGAGATCGTCACGGTCGTGGGGCGTGGCTTCAACCAGGAAGGGATCTCCGTCACGCTGGCCGGGAAAACGATGCGCATCGTGGCCCAGACCGACGATGCGCTCACGCTCACCGCCCCCGTAGGCATGCCCTCCGGGGAGTACCCCATGGAGATCACCAGTTCTTCCTCGGGCGGCTACCTGCGGATCATCCAACCGACCCAGGCGCTCGTCTATGTCACGGTCGATGAATCGGCGGACAACTTCTGGGTCTTCCCCACCTCCGATCTGACCACCCCCACGCTTCGGGCCACGCTGTCGAACAGCTCCTTCGGGGAGTCGGGAGGCAACGTCGGTGTGATGTCGATCGACAACTTCTGCGAGCAGATCTTCGTCCACCGGCCGGCACGTCGGGAGGTGACCGCGATCGAACGGACGAACTTCACGGAGGTCGCTCAGATTCCCCTCAACTTCGACGCCGGGGCTCTCGCGACCTTCCCCGACATCATTCCCGGGATCTCCGGTTTCCTCTACATCACGGATCTGACGAACAATGCGCTCCACTACTACCAGCTCACACCCCTCGTCGATGGAAATCCGATCCGCTGCCCGGTCATGACGGAGGATCTCACCGGTCCGGCCACCTATCCGGAATGCACCTCCGCGGTGGCCCTCCCCCCTGGATTCTCGCGTCCCGTCTCGATCGATACGAACTGCCACAACATGTACGTCGCGGTCGGTGCCGAAGGCGAGGCGGGCGTGAACATCCCCGGTGTCGTCCTCTTCAACGCGCGCGTGGCCGACGGCTCCACCCCGACTTCATGTTCGTCCGATCCGAACGCGGTCTTCGATACCCTTCCGGTCCACCCTGGAGATCCCTCGGCCACGGATGCCTACTTCATCGACGTCAAGTACGATGCCTTCGAGCGCCTTTGCACGAACCCGAACTTCACCCCCTATGTGGGACAGTATGGCGATGTAAACTGTGATGCCCCCTCGGATCGGACGCTGCCGATCGACTGCTGCCCCGATGCGATGGCCAGCGGGCTTCTCCTCTTCACGAACAACCACCTGCGCTACCTCTACATCGTCAAGGCGCGGGTCAACGATCCCGATCCTACGCCTACGAATCCTCCCGACGACCTGCGGCGGCTCCCCTTGACCGGGGAACTCGAACTCCTCCCGAACGATGCGGGAGAAAACTGTGGTGTTCCCAGTAACTGTCTCACCGGCATCCGTCTCGACGACGTCTGGCCCGTCTCCTCCGGGAAACGGGCGCCGAAAGGGGTGGGGAAGTCGCCGGCCGTGGTGGGGGGTGAGGATGTGAAGCTCAGGATCGCCATCGGGGTGGAGGTCGCGCTCCCCGTCGATGACGACAACGACCCGAGGACCCCCCCCGTATCGAGTTGCCCCGGGACGCCGATCGGGGATGCCTGCCGTTCGTTCGCCTACGTCTGGGACGAGAACGACGATGGGATCATCCAGACGGAGGGGGGGCCGGTTCCCACGCCCGCGAAGCTCGTCGTCATCGATCTTCGGACCTTCACCCGGCTGGGTGATTTTGGCTACGTCACGCCGGTCGATGACTTCTTCTTCCCCCGCGGTGTGGCCTCTCCCTTCAACTCCGCGACCCTCTTCACCGTGGGGCGGGACTTCAACGCCGGTGACGGAAACGGCGCCCCTGCCGACGGCCTCTTCCTGACCGAACTCGGTTTCGACACGGGCCAGGCGGCCTCCAATCCCCCCTTCGCGAAGGTCGCCGTTCCCAATCCCGCCAATCCCGATCCCTTCCGCGACCTCGAATAGTCCTCTCCCCTTTGGATCTTACCCCTCGACTTCTCCCTGGTATCATGGAGGTTGCTCGAATCCCAGGACAACGCTTCAACGCGGGGGAAAGGGGCACGAAGCCCATGCTCCATGCGCTTTCAGCGGCTGAGTTCCTTGAAGGCCGCGCGGATCACCTCCACGGTGTCCGTGGTCTCCTGGCGGGCAAGAATGGCTCGGACCGCTTTCTCCGCACGTGCGGCCGGGAAGCCGAAGTTGACGAGTCCGGAGACCGCATCGGCGAGGATGCCCGTGCGCTCCGGGGAGAGGGGAGCGGATTCCCCCCCGGGAAAGAGGGGGATCTTCTCCTTGAGTTCGAGCACGATTCGTTCAGCGGTCTTTTTGCCGATCCCCTTGAAGGAGGCGAGAAACTTCACGTTCTCCTCCCGGATCGCAGTCGTCAGTTGCGCCGGAGGGCACTCGGAGAGGAGGGTGAGGCCGAGACGAGGACCGATCCCGGGGACCGAGATCAGAACCCGAAAGAGATCCCGCTCTTCGATACTCGGGAATCCGTAGAGCTGAATCCCCTCGTTCTGAAGATGCGTGTGGATGACGAACTCGATGTCCTCTTCCGGGGGGGCTTCCACCAAACGCTGCCGCAGCGGTTCGGGGACGAAGACCTCGAAGCCGATTCCACCAACGTCGAGGATGACGCTGTTTGCGGCCAGCGTCTTCACCTTTCCCGTAAGTGATGCGATCATCGGGGAGCCCCTATCCCACGCCGGCGCAAATCGTAGATCTTCCCCGCATGGGCGTGACAGATCGCAACGGCCAGGGCATCGGCTGCGTCCTCGGGGACGACATCGGGTAATGCCAGGAGGATGCGCGTCATCCGTTGTACCTGTTCCTTCGTGGCCCTCCCATACCCCACCACGGCCTGCTTGACTTCGAGCGGGGAGTACTCATGGATCGGGAGGCCGGCCTGGACTGCGGCCAGGATCGCAACCCCCCGGGCGTGACCGAGCTTGAGGGCGCTGGCCGCATTCCGGGCGTGAAAGATCTTCTCCACGGCCACCGCTTCCGGATGGTGCCTCTCGATCACGCCGCAGAGTTCGCGATGGATGTGATGGATCCGCACAGGCAACGCTTCCCCCTTCGGAGGGCGGATCGTACCGTGGGTCACGTAGTGGAGACGCGGCCCTTCCCGATCGAGGATCCCGTAGCCCGAGACGACACTCCCCGGATCGATGCCCAGGATTCGCATAAAACTACGCTTGGCCGTGGGCCGCAACGATTTCGTCGGGGATGTCGAAGTTGGAGTAGACGTTCGAGACGTCGTCGCACTCCTCGAGCATCTCCATCAGCTTGAGTGCCTGTGTGGCCTCCTTCCCTTCGAGGCGCACCGTATTCTGGGGGACCATTTCGATTTGTGCGGAGACGGGGTGCCAGCCTGCGGCTTCAATGGCGGTTCGCACGGTCTCGAAGTTCTCCGGCGTGGTGATGACCGTGAAGGTTCCCTCCTCTTCCTGGATATCCTCGGCACCCGCATCGAGGGCGACTTCCATCAACCGATCCTCATCGACCCCTTCTCCTTCGAGAACGATCATTCCCCGTTTGTCGAACATCCAGGCCACACAGCCGACTTCGCCGAGGCTGCCATTGTTCTTCGAGAAGAGGTGACGGACTTCGGCCACGGTCCGGTTCCGGTTGTCGGTCACGACCTCGACGAGCACGGCGACCCCTCCCGGGCCGTAGCCTTCGAGTGTGGCTTCCTCGTAGGCGACCCCTTCGAGTTCACCGGTGCCCTTCTTGATCGCCCGCTCGATGTTGTCCTTCGGCATGTTCGCTGCTTTGGCGGCCTGGATCGCACTACGCAACCGGGGGTTGCCTTCGGGGTCCCCCCCTCCCATTCGGGCCGCCACCGTGATCTCCTTCATCAGTTTCGTGAAGATGTTTCCCCGTTTCGCATCCTGGGCACCCTTTTTTCGTTTGATCGTGCTCCACTTGGAATGGCCAGACATGGTTCTTCTCCCTGATCCGTAGCAAGCGAGGCAAAGCTGGAACGATTCCACATCCTCGATCTTCTCTCCTGGGATCCTCTCCTCCCCCTTGCAGAGGGAGGATCGAAGGCCTTCTCCCTCCCCTGCCCCGGATGGGGAGCGGAGAATCCCTCAGGGGGATCGCGATGCCTCCATCTCGTCCCCCTGCTTGCGCTACTCTAACACAAAAACTCCACGTTGAAAACAGGGATTTCGCTGGATTCGGGTCATTCTCTCGCCGAACGATTCGGAGGGCCATGGGTGTCCCGTACCGACGTGGTGAAAGGGGAAGTTCGGGTAGCGCAGCGATCCAAATCGACGCCACGGCTTCGCGTCTCCCCGAGCGCCGACGTTACGTCCTCTACCCGAGTGAGAACGACCCGAATTAACCGCCCAAAAAAGTGATAGACCCCGTTGCGGTGGATCTCGCAAGAGATCATGATGATGATTGACTGAAAAACCTTCACCAACGGGGTGATCCAATGGTACACCCATCGACCTTGCCGTTCAAGTACGAAGCGACAGCAACCGGGGGGGCGACAGCGTTTGCCGGGCTGCCGCTGTATCTGGAGTTGTCTCACATCGCTGGGATGCGGCAGCTGATTGAGCAGCATCAGTACTTGAAAGCAACGCCGAACCTCCCGGCAGTCTCCCAGAAATCGCGTGATATGGGGATTTCGCGTCGCAGTCGATAACGATGGACGACTACGCCAAGACACCCGAGGCGTTGGTTCGTGCCCTGGCGCTCCAGCAGGTGGCGCACAACGGGCTGTCCCCCAAGGAAACCCATGAGGCCACGCCCGCCATGAAGCGGGGATCGACGGATCGACCGTGGACGGTCGAAGAGATCCTGCATTGGCGGTTCCGGCCTCCATCGCCGATCTCAAGTAGGGG
>CAZTSL010000046.1:21990-33003 GCA_964616915.1 uncultured bacterium | reverse complement strand
CTCTCCGATCCAGGCGTGGAGCTGGCCCAGGAGATCGTCTGCGATGGCCTGTTCGAGGCGTTTGGCCTTCGTTGCCTGGTAACGACGGCTCTCGAGGAGGGTTCCATCGGGGAGGGGAAGGCGTCCCTTCCCCCGGAAGCCATCGACCACGGGTTTTCGTTCGAAGGTCGGTTTGGGGATGCGGTATTTCATGCACGTTTCGAGGAGGCGACCCTTGGGGTTGGTCAGGGGATCGAAGTCTTCGTCGCTCACGGGCACGACCGCCCCTTCCCCTTCCCGTTCCTGGATCCTTGCCAGAAGTTCCCGCGCGGCGAGCTGTTCGGCCACCCGTTTCGTGAAGCCGCGATGCACCTCGCTGCTCATCCGTTCGCCATCGATCGTGATGTGCATCCGCACGAGGGTGACGCCGTCGTGTTCCTGATCCTCTTCGATCTCGGGCTGGGGGATGCCGCTGCGCATACAGAGTTCGTTGAGGCGGCCGCGCGGGTTCTGCCGCTTGAGTTCCTCGGCGAGCGTGCGCTCTTCCTCGCTCATCTCCGCTTTTCCCCGTGCTTTGGCCACGGGCCACAGGAGGGTGCGTTTCGCGTCGTCGCGTCGGACGACGCCGGCGGCTTCGAGTCGCTGGACGAAGCGTTCCTGGGTGAGGGGATCGACCTTCTTTCCGAACCACGACGTGCAGAGGGTGGAGATTCGGATTGGCCGTCCCATGTTCGGGCCGATCAGCGCGGCGATCGCCTCCTGCGAGATCTCGATTTCCTCGGGGGTGGCCTGGAGGGCGGGATCGCGGCGTTTGGGATAGCGCCGCGCGATCCGGCTGCCATCCTCGGCAAAGAAGATGTCCCGGCAACTCAGGCTCCTGGCCAGGGCCTCCTTGGCTTCGGGGTCACCGTGGATGAGGATCACGCTGCGGGGACGGAGGGATTCGAGGAGCCCGACGATCTGGATCCGGTCGGCATGGGCGGAGAGGCTGTAGGTGTCGAAGGTACAGCGGACATCGACCTCCTTCTCCCCCAGGCGCAACCTGCGCGCCCCCTCCTGCTGGGTCGCGAGATCGAGCAGGGCCCGTCCCGGCGATTCCTCGTCCTGATACCCCGTGATGAGGATCGCGTCCCGTTCCACCGGCGCCAGGTGTTCCGCGTAGAAGGCCGAGGGGCCCCCCGAGAGCATCCCGCTCGAAGAGACGATCACGCAGGGGGAAGCTTCGAGGATCTGCTTGCGATCGTCCGGTTTTCCTACCGCTTCGATCCCTTGGGAGAAGAAGGGGTGGGGCGTTCTTTCGATCTCCCGCAGCAACCTGCGGGAGACGTAGCGCCCGTGCGCCGTATAGACGTTGCACACCGAGCGGACCATCCCATCGACGAAGACCGGGACCTGCGGGATCTCCTTGCGCCGTAGCGCCTCCTTGACGATGAGGAGGACTTCCTGGGCCCGGCCGATCGCAAAGGCGGGGATGAGGATCCGGCCCTTGCGCTCCACGACTTCGGCGATCCGCTGGATCAGCCGCTTCTCCGCGGCTCTGCGGTCCGCGTGGAGGCGGTTGCCGTAGGTCGTCTCCGTGACGACCATATCGACGAGGAGAGAGGGACGCTCGAGCGCGGGCACGGTCCTTTGCGCCCCGACACTGTAGTCGCCGGTAAAGAGGATGTTCCCCGCCGGCGTGGAAAGATAGACCATCGAGGCTCCCAGGATATGGGAGGCCGGCAGATAGACGACCTCCACATCCTTGACCACGATGCGGTGACCGTGGTGGATGGGGCGGATCATCCCCAGCATCCTCTCGACCTGCCGCTCCGAGTAGAGGGGGATCTCCCCCTCCCGCTCCGAGGCCATCTCCATCAACCGCAGGGCGTCCCGCTGCAAGATCGAGACGAGGGCCGCCGTAGGGGGCGTCATGTAGATCGGTGCCGCGGGATACGCCTCATGGATCACCGGGAGCGCGCCGGTATGGTCACTGTGCGCGTGCGTGACGAGGATGGCGTCGAGATCCTTCCCCGTCAGGGCATCGAGATCGGGGAGCGCATCTCCCGTCTTGAAACGGACCCCGCAGTCGATCAGGAGGGAGGTATCCCCCACCTGCACGAGGGCGCTCGAGGCACCGATCCCACTTGCCCCCCCAAGGAACGTGACCGTGATCCCCTGATCCACGAAGTTCTCCTCCGTCAGATATCGAAGACGATCCGTGCCGTATAGGGGCCCGTTCCGCGGATCTCGAGGCCGTGGTACGTGACGGCCTTCACCTCGTTTTCGAGCGGATGGCGTTCCGGATCGAACGGTTCCCCGTAAGCGACGGCATGAAGGGTGTCGTGTTCAGGGGATATCGTGATCTCGAAACGGGAGAGGAGGATCTCCCGCGCGTCGAAGAGGAAGAGGATCTCGGAGAGCCATCGGCGCAACAACTGCGGCAGATCCTGCCCTTCGACTTCGATCGTGACCCGCTCTCGTTCCTCGATCGCGGTGGGGTCCGTCATGAGATCGATGAGTCCTATGGCCGCATGGGCGAAGAGTTCCTCGAGCGTCTCTCCGTATGCCTCGATCCCCACATCGGCCGTATGCTCGAATACCTGGTACGTCCGCCGCCTGGAAGTCATCGATCCCTCTCGATCTGGCTGTCGAAATTTCGATCTTCGAAGGGGTCCCCTCCTGCTCGAGGGGGAGTATATCATCCTTCCGTCCGCTGCTGCAATCGCCTGCATGTGCCGTGATCTCCCGGCGCAGCGGCTTCGGGCGATCTCATCGTCATGCCCGGAATGCTCGGGAGTCAAGCTGTCCCCGCCTCCCGGCGGATGGGCGTACGTCAGAATTGGGATCCCCGTGACATCGGGGGCTTAGGGGTTCCTGGGGCGTTGTCCGCGGAGGGGGATACGCCTCCCAAGGTTCCACTTCGGTGACGTGCACCCCCACGGATCTCCCCTTTGACAGGGAGTGATCCGCACCCTATAATGCCTCCGCCTTGTCCCATCGAGGGGGAAGGCGGGGTTCTGTCGTTGGTCCTTCGCCCCGCTTCGAGGGGCGGTCCCCCCGGAAAGGGGAAACTCAGGGGAGGCGCGTCGAAGAGATGGCATCGTTGCCCTATGCTGTCCTGATCATCGATCGAAACGAAGAAGTCTTCACCGCGCTCCGTGGCGTCGAGCACAGACGCTTCGCGCTCCATCGGGTGGCGAGTGCGCAGGAGGCCCTCGAATGGATGCGCACGGCCACGGCCCACGTCGTCCTCGTCGATCATCTCCTCCCCGAGATGACCGGCATCGAGTTCTGTGCGACCCTGCGCCACGAGGAACCCGAGATGCTGCGCATCCTCATGATCGATGCCGAAGAGACGGAAACGGCGGTCGATGCGGTCGGTCTCGGCCACCTCTTCCGCTACGTCGTCAAACCGTGCGATCCGGTCGAACTCGAGAACATCCTCTTCGAGGCTTGCCTCTTCGCGGATCCGAGCGAGACGGAGGCGGCCGTCTCGCCTGCTCCGAGCGCGGAGGAGGAGACATATCGGGCACGGAGCGTCGAACCGGTTCCCCTCCCCGATTTCTCCCTCTTTCGGGAGATCTTTTCCGCCGCGGTCGAACGGGATGCCCATGAGATCCATCTCGAGCCCCACCGCGAGGGGATGCGGTTGCGCTACCGGATCGGCACCCGCCTCTACGAGGCGAAGACGGTCGATCCCGCCCAGGGCAACCCCCTGGCCTTCCGGATCAAATCCCTCGCCGGCCTCCAGCACCAGGAGGGGAAATTCGCCTACCAGACCTTCTCCCTCGCCCTCGACAACGGGGTAAGAAAGATCGAACTCACGGTGATCCCCAGCATGTGGGGGGATTCCCTCCTCATCAAGCTCCATCCGAAACGGCTGGAGCCGATGCCGCTCGGTCAGTTGGGCTTCACCGAGGCGGAGGAGGAGACCTTGAAGCGGATCCTCGCGCACCGCAACGGACTCGCCGTTGTCACGGGACCGGCTCGATCGGGGAAGACGAGTACGCTCTATGCGCTCTTGAACGATTTCGATCTCTCGCGGTACAAAGCGGTGACGCTCGGCCATCACGTCCCTTACGAACTCTCGCTGGGGACCCAGCTCGACCTCTCCAAGCTCAAGATCGAGATCGCGGAGGCGCTCGGCTTCATCCTCCCCCAGAGTCCCGATCTTCTCCTCGTCGAGTCGATCCACGGCAAGGAGATCCTGCGGCGGATCTTTCCCTTCGCGCTCGGCGGTCGTTTCGTCCTGGCCGGCCTCCCCTTCGCGGGCGCCTTCACTGCGCTCGACTATCTGCGCGAGATGAGCACGAGTGCCACGATGCTCTCCGACACACTCAAGCTGATCGTCGCCCAGCGGCTCGTGCGGCGGCTCTGTCCGGCGTGCAAGGAACCCGTTCCCTTCCCCCCCACCCTCGCCAACCGTCTCCGTCTCTCGGAGCGCGCCCTGCCGCAGCAGATCTTCGAGCCCCGGGGGTGCAGCGCGTGTGAAGGGGGGTACCGAGGGCTCATCCTCCTGAGCGAGATCGTGGAGATCTCGGAGAACATCCGGTCGATGCTCACGATGAACCGTCCGACGCAGGACATCCAGATGTACCTCCGGGGACACGGATTCCGGGGAATTCCGGAGATCGCCACCGAATTCTTCATGGCAGGAGAGACTGGACTCGAGGATCTCTACTTCTTCATCTGACGCCGAGCGCACACCGGCGAAAGGGGGAACGCGATGGGACCCGTACAACCGTGGATCTTCCTCACGCTCCTCCTCGCCATCGCTCCGGCGGGTGGGGGGAAGGAAGCCGCTGCACTCCTGGAGAGGGTCGATGAGATCGCCGCCAGGGTCGCGGAGATCCGTGCGCTCCCTTTCAAAGAACCGGTCAAACGGGCGGTCAAGCGCCGTCCCGAGATCGAGGCCGCGTTGCGTGCGAAGATCCTCGAGGACTACACGCCAGAGGAGATCGTGCAGCAGACCCGTGCGCTCGCCCGCTGGGGCCTGCTTGCCCCCGAAACGGACCTCCTGAAAGTCTATCTCGATCTATTGACCGAACAGGTGGCGGGCTTCTACGACCCCAAGGTGAAGACCTTCTTCCTCGCCGACTGGATCGATCCCGCGATGCAGGAACCGATCATCGCCCATGAACTCACCCACGCCCTTCAGGATCAGCACTTCGATCTCGAGAAGCGGATCGTCCGGGACCGGGAGAACGACGACCGGTCGCTGGCCCGGATGGCCCTGGTGGAAGGGGAGGGCGTGGCCGTGATGTTCGATTTCCTCCTCACCCCCATCGGGATGCACTTTGCCGATCTGCCCAACCTCACCCCCCTCATCGAGCAGCAGATGGGCCTGGCCGAGACGACCTTCCAGAAACTGGGCGGGGCACCCCGCATCGTGCGGGAGGAACTCCTCTTCCCCTACACCGCGGGCGCGGGGTTCGTGCAGGCGGCTCTCCAGCGGGGCTCCTGGAAGAGGATCGATGCGATCTACGAGGATCTGCCACTTTCCACCGAGCAGGTTCTTCACCCGGCACGCTACTTCGAGGAGCGGGATCTTCCGATCGAACTGAGCCTTGCCCCCCTCGAGGAACGCTTCGGTGCGGCCTTCTTCCGGAACGTCCTCGGGGAACTCGGCTTCCGGGTCCTCTTCGAGGCGTACTTCGAGCGGGAAACCGCAGCCAGACTCGCCGAGGGGTGGGACGGTGACCGTTTCCTCGCCTGGGACGTGGATGGGGCCGTCGCACTCGCCTCCATCTCCGCCTGGGACTCTCTGGCCGATGCGATCGAGTTCTTCGGGGCGTACCGGACCCTCCTCCCCCGCAAGTACTCCCGCCTCGAAAGGGTCGAGGAGATGCCCTCGCGCCTCGTGTTCGCACGTTCCCTCGAGGGGGGGAAAAAGGAGTTCACCCTGCTCATGCGCCGGGGCAACATCGTCCTTCTGCTGGAAGGCTTCCCCCCGCCGTGGTGGAAGCGGATCGAAGGGATGGAGATCACGGCAGCCTTCTCCCTGCACCGCTGAGGCATCCCTTCGACCCCGCCAGCGGGGGGGGGAGGGTCATCCCGGTGCAAGGTGCTTGAGGGCTTCGATCGCTTCGAGGAAACTCGGATCGAATTCGACGGCCTTGACGAAGCTCGTCTGCGCCATCCGAATGTTCCCCTCCTCTTCGAGGATCTTTCCGAGGTAGTAGTACCCCCGCGCGGCCAGCAGGCGGTCGTGTTGTTTTTCGAGCGCTGTTTTCAGGAGCGTCTTCGGAGCGGGGTCCTCCTTCCCCGCGAGGAAAAGGGCCCATGCGAGGGGAATCAGGACGCGGGGATCCTCGGGGAGCGCGTGCCTGGCTCCCTCGAGCGCTTCGATCGCACGGGAGAACTCCTTGCGGGCCAGCGCCGCTTCCCCCGCCTTGATGAGACGCTCCGGATCGACCGCTGGAGGGGCATCCTTCGCATCGGCCCGGCGCGGAGGAGATACCGGGGAGGAAGCCCGCGGCAGCGGATTTCGAGCGGGGGAGGGCGCAGGAGAAACCTTCGGCACCGGACGATGCGCCCCCGCGGATCCTTCCCCCAAGGCGAAGGGGAGCGCCGCATACTTGGGAAGATGTAAGAGCGGCCCCGAGGGGAGGAGCAACGCCTCGACCAAGAGATAGAAGGCGATGAGCTGATAGGTCGTTCCGAAGGAGAGGCGGCTGGAACGGAGGAGCTGCTCGATCGTCTTCGTGCCGTCGGCTTCCTTCAGGATCATCGTCCCCCCCTCTGGAAGACCGATCTGCTCGAACGTATAGGCGCACTCCCGATTCCGGGAGAGGGGTTCGTGCCGATGGGGATCGAGGAGGCGATCGAGTCGTTCGAGGTGAAACCCCTGCTCCACCCCCCGCCAGATGAGCGCGCCCGGTTCCCAATGGCTGAGGGGCGCATCCTTTTCCCCTGCGATGTCCCCCCCACGCAGGACGAAATCCCCCACCGGCCACTTGAAGAGTTCCATCATGTGCAGGAGGGATTGCTCCTCGAGCACGTGCCGAAACTCCGCCTGCGTCAGGAGACCGAGCGAGATCAACGCCTCCCCCTGCTTCATCCCCGTCTTCATCATCAACTCGCGCGATTTCCGGAGGTCGCGTTCCGTCAATTTCCCCCGGGAGACGAGGAGCTGCCCCAGCGTGGACTCCCGCACGAAATTGGAACGGATATCGAGCACCCGTCCCTCCTTGAAGTGCAGATGCTTCTTCCTGCGGTCCCGCTCGATCTGAAGGGAACCGGTGAAGCGCTGCCGATGGAGATAGTGGAGCAGCTTGGGGAAGGGGATCTCATGGAGGGTTCCGGTCACGGCCACGAGATCGGAGATCGGCTCCGGCGTGACGGAGAGAGAAGGACGGGAGGGAGGCGGAGGAGGACGGCGTTCCACCGAACCGGTGACCCGCGCCGGACGCCGGCGGGAGGCCGACACCGAGGACGAAGCGTCATCCCTCCGCCGGCGGGAGGCCGACACCGAGGACGAAGCGTCATCCCTCCGCCGGCGGGGAGGGGATACCCCCGGAACGCCCCGTTTCCCCTGGGGGGAAGCGGAGGACGCCGCAGCCGGATCAGCGGGCGCTTTCCCCTTCTCCCCCACGGGAGGGCCGATCCAACGGTAGATCTTCTTCTCGAGGTCCTTGAGGTGGAAGGGTTTCTGGATGTAGTCGTCGGCGCCCCACTTCTCCTTGATCTCGATCTCCAGCCGCACGCTCTTCACGATCGAGGTCATGATGAGAAAGGGGGTATCGATCCCCTCCTGCTTCGACTTGATCGAGCGACAGACGTCGTAGCCCGTCTTCCCCGGCATGACGATGTCGCAGATGACCATGTCGGGATAGTGTTCCCAGAACTGTTCGATCCCTTCCTGACCGCTTCGGGCGGTCAGCACCTCGTAGCCCTTCATCTCGAGGTAGCGTCTCATCGCCTTGAGGGTCACGACTTCATCGTCGATCACGAGGATCCGTTTCGGTCTCATCGGCCTCTTCCTTCGATCGGTTCCATGGCCTCGCGAGACGTCCATGTCGTCTCCGTGTGCCGTTTCGATTCAATCGAAGAGATCACCGAGTCCCTCCTCCATGGCGGAGCGTGCTTCCTCCACACCGGTCGTCTGCGTCTTGAGAGAGGCGAGGAGGTCTCGCGCTTCCCGGTGAAAGGGGTTGATCTCGATGACCTGTTCGAGATGTTCGATCGCTTCTTCCCGTTTCTCCTCCTTGATCAGGATCTTGGCGAGGTAGAGATGGGCGTTGAACGATTTGGGGTTGAGCTTGAGCGCCTGGTGGATGAAATGGGTGGCGCGCTCCACGCTCTCGGTGGGAATGAGGAAGAGGGTCCAACCGAGGAAGGTGTAGAACTCGCTCTCCTCGCTGTTCAAGTCGATACAGGTCTCGAAGGCCTTGCGGGCGCCGGCCAGATCCCCCTCCATGAGGCACGATTGTCCCTCCTCGAACTTCAGTTCCGCCTGGATGATCCGGATGTCCTCCTCCTCGTTGGGGAGCGCGATGTGGGAAGAGGTATCGGTCGCCTCCACTTCGGCCTCTTCCAGCGTTTCCGTAAGCCCCACCAGGGCGTCCGGATCGACGACGAGGGGGAGTTCCCGCTTCGCCTCTTCGGCCACCGGTGGCCCCTCCCGGCCGGAGCCGCTTTCCACGGCCGTGGATTCGGGGCCCCCGGCCTCCTCCCAGGCGATCTCTCCCCCCTCGAGCGGGGTCTCGATCTCCTGCAAGTGGTAGAAGGCTTCCTTCCCCTTCAGCCGGATTCCGTCGAAGAGGAGAAGGGTGTAGAGGATCTGGAGCGTCACCTCGTGCGAGGTGTGGGCCGATTGAAGAACCTCGGTGAAGGTGGTGGCACGGTTGAAGGCGTGGAAGATCGGGAGATGGGAGGGATCGGGCAGCACCTTGGCGATCACCCGCGGCGCCAGCCCCCGTTTGCGCAGCGGATGATCGAGATAGGGCGAGAGCACCCGTTCGATACGCTCCGCATTCCAGTAGGTCCGGATTCCCCGGGCGACGACGTTGAGCAGGTCACACTCGACTTCGATCGCATGGTCGGGGAGCGTCTGGTACGCCTGGAACTCGAAGGCCGCGTCAGGCCAGCGAAAAACCCGCAGCATCTTCTGCTCCCCCTGATAGGTCAGGAGGTTCGAGAGATCGGTGTAGGTGATATACCCCATCGCAATGAGCATCTCCCCGACCTGGTAGTTCGTGAAGTGCTCGATCTGTTCCCGGACGAGATCCGCGGTCGCTTCGTCGATCTTTCCCTGCTTGACGAGGAGGTTGAGGAGGGTGAGTTCCGGGATGTAGGGGAAGACGACCTTGACCGGCATCCCGTTCTGGAAATAGATCGTCCATTCCTCCGTCCCGCCGCCGGGAAGCCCCCGCTCACTCCCCTCCGAGGGGAAGAGCCTGAGCGCTCCCGTCTGCTTCGTGAAGTGGAGATGGACGAGGAGATGGGGATAGGGCGTCCTGCGCAGCGTCCCCTTCCACGAACGGAGCGGTGCCGCTTCACGATCCGCACGGGAAGATTGCCGCCTGCTGGCGAGGGAAACCTCCTTTGGGGGCTTCTCCTCCGCCAGCACGATGTGCGTGTAGGCCCTGTCCTCGAAGGCCACCCGCCCCACCACGATCAGCAGCAGGATCAGACGCAGCGTCTTCTCGAGATCGATCTCGGAGAGCGTGAGGAGTTCGCTCACCGTATGCTCCCCGTTGACGTAGGAGAGGAGGATCTTCTCGGGCCGCGTCAGGGGATACTTCTCCAACGGAATCCGGGGCGAGGAGAGGAGCCTGAGCCTTTTCTGGTAATGCTTCGCGAAGTAGCGTTGGAGCCGTTTGAGCGTATAGGTCTGCAACCCCTCCTTGAGGATCAGGATGAGATCGAGATCGAGGAGGGGGAAATCGGTCGGCTGCGAGGTTCCCCCCTTCTCGATCTCGTAGTCGGCAGACTCCCACGTGAAGAGGCTCACCAGCTTCACCTTCGCCTGGTAGAGGAGCCCCTCGTAGAGTTCGTGGGGTGTGATGCATCCCATCTCGATCAACATCTCCCCCTGCCGGCATTGGCGCTCCTTCATCTTCTTGAGCGAGAGTTTGTTCAACTGGGGCGTGATCTTTCCCTTTTCGGTCAGAAGGGTCCCCAGCGCCTCCGCCTCGATGAAACTGGAGGAAATCGAGGAGATCTGTCCCGCCTCGAAGTGGATCTTCTTGAAGGCCTCGCCTTGGGCGACCGTCACGGTGCCGGTCAACTTCTGGTGTATACAGATCGTGAGGAGTTCGCCGAAGGTGATCTCCCCGAGGGAACCGGCCAGCGGAATCTTCCGCACCCGTCCGGAATCGGGCATCTCTCTGGCGGCATTCGGCATGTCGGGGTGAAGATCGGCGATCACGGCCCCGAGATCCGCCATCTTGAACGGTTTGTGGATCACGCGGTCGATGCCGCGCGCATGGAAGGTGAACTCGGGCGTCTCTCCAGCGGTACGGGGATCGTAGAGAAGGATGAGCGGAATCGATTTCTCTCGGACGGAGGGGAGCGCCTTGAGCGCCTCACATTCTGCGAGAACCTCGTCGGAGAAGCGAAAGGAGTTGACGACCACCAGGTCGATCTCCGGCGTCGTGCGAAGCCTGGCCGAATCGAACGATCTGGCCACCACGACCCGATACCCCCGCTCTGCGAGGTAGTTCTCCAGTTTCCTCCGCGAGATCAGGTTTTCGTCGTAAAGCAGGATGTTGAGCATGGCTGACCATCGTTCCCATCAGGCTGGCGCGTGCTACACGGCCATGTGTTCAAGGATCTCCCGGGCCTTCGTGCAATCGGGATCGTAACGCAGGGCCATCTCCAGGTAATTGCGGGCGCGTTCGATCTCTCCTTCGCCAAGGGTCAACATGCCGAGATAGAGGTACGCCTGCGCACAACTCGGCTCCTTTTCGATCGTCTCCTCGAGGAGCCGCTTCCCCTCCTCCCTGGCCGCATCCGCTCCTTGGGGATCGAGCCGATCGGCCGCCTTGAACTTCGCCCAGGCCCGGTGCGCGGTGATCCGCGGATCGTCGGGACGCAGGCGGCTGGCCT
>CAZTSL010000046.1:0-21890 GCA_964616915.1 uncultured bacterium | reverse complement strand
GCCCAGGCCCGGTGCGCGGTGATCCGCGGATCGTCGGGACGCAGGCGGCTGGCCTGTCCGAAGGCTTCGAGCGCGGCGGCGTAGTCCCCTTTCTCCAGATGTCTCATCCCCTCCTGAAGACAAATGTCTACGAGGAGGTCCTTTTCGATCTGGGCGCCCGTCTCTTCGAGCGAGAGGGTGGAGGAGGAGGCGGAGGCCAGGCCGGCAAGGAGGAGTTCCTCCGGAACCGAGAGCGTATCCTCCAGCGATCGAGGAGAAGACGCCTCACCGTCGGAGAGGCCGACTTCCTCGGAGGGGTGCGCTCCCACCTCCTCCTCTCTCTGCGTCCCCTGCGTATCCTCCTCCAGAGGGGCTCGATCGTCGGAATGGACGTTCGCAGGGGCCTCTCCTTTCACCGTCATCTCCGCGTCATCGATGGCGGTTTGCGGCAGTGGCTGAGCCTTCACCGTCTCCGTACCCTCCTCGAGCGCCTCGGGGAGGGCCGATGGGCTTGTTTCGCGTTCTCCCCTCTGCCCCTCCGGAGGGGTTTCCTCCCGCTCGATCCTCTCCTCGGGTTCCGCGTTGCCTTCCAGGATCGGCGGAGCCTTCACCGTTTTCACGTCGTCCTCCAGCTCCTCGAAATCGAACGGGTCTCCTTTCTCGCTGCGGGTCATCTCAAGCGGCGGGGGAGGGGCCACGACGGTCTTCGTCTCGTCCCCATCCGGCAAGGAGGTCTCCCTTTCGTGACCTTCGCCCACGGTTCCCTTCTTTCGCCGGGCCGGGAAGCGTTCGAGCAGTTCCGGCGGGAGGGTGCGCAGGTACTTCTCGCGCCGTTCCTCCTGCGAAAGGGTCTCATAGGCGCGCGTCAGTCGTTCGAAGATCGTATCCGCCTTCTTCCGGATCTCGGGGGGGGAGGCCATGTAGGCGTCGTAGTCCCGAAACTGCCTGGCAAAGCGGTGATAGGCGATCTTGAGGTCGAAGTATTCACTCTCCGGCGTAACTTCGAGGATCTCGAAGTAGTTCTTCCGGTTGAGCGTCTCGTGGAACGTTTCGATCATTCGGGCATAGGCTTGCGGATCGGGCGGGGCGAGCGAAAGGGAATAGGGAGAAGGGGCCTCCTCCCTTCGTCCCAGGGGCAACGCCGGTGACCGCACCCACCCCAGGAGCATCAGGAGATAGAGCCCTTGACGGAGCTGATCGTGGGGGAGTCCGATGACCCCTTCGATCTCCTCCACGGTATGCCGATGGGCGAGGGTTGCGAGGATCGACTGCTCACGGTGGGAGAGGAGCGCCTCGGCATCGGGGAAGAAGGGCGTCTTCGAGACGAAGAGCTTCTTCCCCTCGACCGGCAGGAGCCGCTCGCGGATCCGTTCGATCGGCATCCGTCCCCGTACCCCTTCCACGAGGAGTGACGCCACGGAAAGGGGAGCGGAGAACGTCGGCGCCAGAGACGGACGGAAGGGGATGAACTGATACCTCCCCTCCCCCCAGCGGAAGACGTCGAGGAGTCTCTCCTTCGTGTAGCGTGCCAGGATCGCGGGAACTTCCGGGAGCGTGATCGCTCCCTCCTTCACGAGCAGATCGAAGAGGGTGTGCGAGGATGCGAGCATCGCCTCGATCGCCGCATGATAGGTTTCCCGCGTGATCCGCTTCTCCCGCACGAGGCGTTGCCCAAAGGTCTCCTCCGGGACGGAGGCGTGGACATGAACCGGCGCCCCTCCCTCGAAGTAGACGAGCCGCTCCTCCCCCTCCCGGAAGAGGAGGAGGGCCCCCGCGGCCCCACGTCGGTGGAGGGTAAGGAGGATTTCCCCCCAGGGCATATCGGAGAACTCTCCCGACAATTCGAAGAGATCCTCCGCGATCTCCTCCATCCCTTCCCGCCGTCTGGCAGCCACCCCTGCCAGGTTGGGGAGCACGTTCTCCTCGAGGGCCACGAGGCTCATCGGGCTCGGAAGGAAACCGGTCACGCCCCCCGGGATCGCCTGGTCGTAGTTCTGCTTGAAGGTGCGGTACGCCTCGCTCACGAGGAAGATCGGCGGCAGGTTTCCCTCGATCTCTCCCTTTCGATGCATCGCATCGATCCGTTGGGCGATCTTCGGCCCGGTCAGTTCCGGAAGGAGCGTGTTGAGGAGGAGGAGATCGAAGGGATGCTCCCTGCGGTAGCGTTCGATCACCTCCCCCCCCCTCTGGGCCCAGAAGATTTCGCAGCCGATCGTCACGAAATAGTCGTGCAGGATGCCGATCGTGGAACGGTCGATTTCGCCGATGAGGATTTTCGGTGCCATCATCCTTTCCCATCCGGATGTGTCAACGAGTATGGGATTCCGGGACGGCCCTCCGGTCGGTCCGCGGAGGTTCGGCGGAGGTCTGGGGAAGGGAGGGGGCGGGGCGCACCGGGATCGTGATCGTGAAGGTGCTCCCTTCTCCCGGTCGACTCCGTGCCTCGATCGTTCCCTTCATGAGCTGGACGAGTTCCCGCGTGATCGCCAGCCCCAGCCCGCTTCCGCCGTATTTTCGCGTCGTGGTTCCATCCACCTGCCGGAATGCCTCGAAGATCGTTTCGAGATGCTCCGCCTCGATCCCGATGCCGGTGTCGGCCACTTCGAGGCGAAGCCGCTCCCCATGCGGATCGAAGTCCACCCGGAGCGTCACGACGCCCTGCTCGGTGAACTTGACGGCATTGTCGAGGAGGTTCGTCAGGATTTGCGAGACCTTCGTTTTGTCGAGCATGAGCGGAGGGATCTGCGGGGAGACCTCCTTGCAGAGTTCGATCTGCTTCTCCCGCACCAGGTGGGCGAAGATGCTCGTGGTCTCTTCGATCAAGGTCCCGATCTCCACCTCTTCCGCGACGATCGTCATCTGCCCCGAGTCGATTCTCGAGAGGTCGAGGATCTGGTTGATCATCTTGAGGAGGTGTTTCGCATGTACGATCACTTTGCCGAGCGCCTGATGTTGATCGTCGTTGATCGTGCCGTAGATCTGCTCGATCAGGATCGATGTATATCCGATAATGGCATTGAGTGGTGTTCGCAGCTCATGAGAAATATTTCGGATGAACTCGGATTTGAGTTTATCGCTGGCTTCGAGTTGTCTGATCTTCTCGTGGATTTCCTCCCGCAGTGCGGCGCGTTCCACGGCCACGGCCACCTGATCCGTGATCATCGAGGCCAGATCGGTCTCCTCCTGGCTGAAGGATCTCGGTTCCTCGAACATGAGCGTGATGAGGCCGAGGGGATTCCCCTTGTTGATGAGGGGGAGCGCGAGGAAGGCACGGAACTCCTCCGAAGCCGCGAGTTCCTGGGAGAGCTTGCCGAGCGAGGTCTCGAAGAGATCCTCGCAGGCCACGATCCGCCCCTCGGAGAGAGCGTTGTGTCCCGTGATCTCGTGGAGGGGCATGAGGACCGGCCTCTCCAGAGCATGACCGGAACGATAGAACCGGGTGCGGAGCATCTTCGGATCGTCAGGGGTGAGGAGGCCGATCGTGGCGGAAGTGGCATGAAGGACCCCGCACATCGTCTGGATCGCGGTCTGGAGCTGATCCTCGAGGTCATCGGAGGTGATGAGCACTTCGCTGACGACGTTGAGCGCCTGCAACTCCTCGAGCCGCCGTTCCTGGGCTTCGTTGGCTTCCTTGAGTTCCACCTCGTGGCGGATGTACTCCTCGATGATCGTCTCGAACTTCGCTGCCTCTTCCCGGACCCGTTTCTCCTGGTTCAGATATTCGTACCGTAGCCGTTCGGCCAGTCTGCGGATGGCCCCTTCGATCCGTCCCACTTCGGGGAGGGGGTAGGGGCCGCGGCGCAATGGACGATCGAGGTCCCCCTCAGCGAGGTTCCCCGCCTCCCGGGCCAGTTGCCGGATCGGCCTGCGCAGTGCGTGGAAGAGGAGGAAGGTGGCGGCCAGGACGAAGCCCAGGAGCAGGAGCGTCGCGAGGAAGAGTGCGATCTGCTGGGGATGTAGACCACTCGAGACGAGTTCCTTGGGAACCATCTCGATGAGGTGCCACGTATCGGGGGTGCGCTCCACCTCGGTGGCGGAGAAGAGGATCAGCATCCGGGGATCATCCGTGAGGGAACCGTTGCCGGCGGCAAAGATCCGCTCGAGCCGTTCCGGATGGAGTTCCTCCAGGAGCGCTCGCTCCCTCCCTTCCTCCTCCCCCCCCTGTGCCAGAATCGTGGAACCGTCCTGCGCCAGGAGGAAGAGCGTCCCTTCCCTGCGGCCGAAGAGGGAAAAGACCCGCTGGATCACCGAAACGGGGTAGAGGGCCACGACCGCGCTGTCGAGGGGGCGCCCCTCGTGATCCGTGAGTGGGACGACGAGGCCCACTTCCGAGGTTTCCCCCGACCCATCCGACCCATAGCAGATCCGCCGGCGGTCGAGCAGCGTTTCGGTGCCGGAAGCGTAACGCTCCGCTTCCTCCTGCGTCAGTGGACGCGGGGGATCGGAGGAAGCGGGATCGATCATCCAGCCCCGCTCGCGGTGGTTCTCGTAGGCGAGATCGAAGAAGAAGAGAATTCTCGTCAACCCAGCGGGGAGGGATCTTGCAAGTTTCGGTCTCAACGAAGTCTGCCACTCGACGGCCGGGATCCGTTCCCCCTTCTTCAGTCGGCTCAGGATCTCCCGGAGTTCCGCCGACCGGCCCATCTCCTCCGCCTCCCCCCTGAGCTTCGTCAGGAGCGAGAGGAGCTGCGTCGTCTGGGTATGGAGCAACTCCCCTTCGATCGTCAACCGGCTCTCGAAGGCCACCTTCTCGAGGAGGGAAGAACTGTAGGCACAAAGGAGCACCACCGGCAATCCCGCGATCAGAAGGAATCGCCCATAGAACCATCGCGCGGAAGGGGTGACCTTTGCGGGCATCGCAAGATCCTATCGGAAGTTCTCCACCTCGAAGAGACGCCATTCGATGAGTTCACAGAGAAGATGACCGATCGTGATGTGGATCTCCTGGATCCTGCCGGTGGCGGTCGTCCCGGAGACGCAGAGGCACAGATCGACGGCCTCCGCGAGGCGCCCTCCGTTTCCCCCCGTCAATCCGATCGTATCGACCCCTTGCTGCCGGGCCGCTTCGACCCCCCGCAGCACGTTCGGCGAATTTCCGCTCGTGGAGATCGCCACGGCGACGTCTCCCTCCTGCCCCAACGCTTCGATCTGACGGGCGAAGATCTCCTCGAAGCCGTAGTCGTTGCCGATGCTGGTGAGCACCGAGGTATCGGTCGTGAGGGCGATCGCGGGGAGGGCCCGCCGTTCCTTGCGGTAGCGGGTGACGAACTCTGCTGCGAGGTGTTGGGCATCCGCGGCGCTGCCGCCGTTGCCGAAGCAGATCACTTTCCTCCCCTGGGCGATCGCCTGGCTCATCCGTTCGGCGGCCTCGACGATGCGGGTGGCGGAGGCCTGGAGGAAACGCCGCCTCAGCTCGATCCCCTCCTCGAAGACATGTTGCACGAGGGTTTCCATCTCTTCCCGCATCGCCCGATCGTCATCTGTCCCCCTTTTCATCGGCACTCCTTCAGAAAACGACAAGATCTGTCATCGGATTCCGTCGATTCATCGAGAAGTCGTCTCATGACCACTCCTTTGCATCTTACCATGAAGTGAACGATCGACACAAGGGGAAGAGACGAAGGTGCGGAGGGACGGCCGGGGGAGGTGGCGTTCGGAGGGAAGGGATTACGGAAAGATCCCCCGTTCCTTGTAGACCGCTTCGAGGCGCTGGAGCGCAACGGCGAACGCCGCGGTCCGAAGATCGGTCTCCTTCGTCTCCGCCATGGCGATCACCTTCTGAAAAGCCCGCTTGAGGTGTTTCTCGAGTTTCGTATCGACCTCGGTGATGTCCCACTGCTGGGAGTTCTTGTTCTGCACCCACTCGAAGTAGCTGACGATCACGCCGCCGGCGTTGGCCAGGATATCGGGGATGATCTCGATCCCCTTCTCGAGGAGGATCGCCTCTCCCGCCGGTGAGGTCGGTCCGTTGGCCGCCTCGACGACGAGGGAGACGTCGAGGAGGGGCGCGGTCTTCGCGTTGATCTGGAGTTCGAGGGCGGCCGGGATGAAGATGTCGGCCTTCGTCGCGAAGAACGCCTCCCGGTCGATCTCCCGCGCGCGTGGAAACCCGGCGATGGAGCCGTGTTTCTTGACATACTCCGCCAGGTACATCGGATTGATCCCCTCGGGGTTGAAGATGCTGGCGGCATGATCGCTGACGGCGGTCAGGGTCGCGCCCCGGGTCGCCAGGATCTTGGCCGCGTTGGAGCCGACGTTTCCGAAGCCCTGGACGATGAAGGTCGCGTCGTTCAGGTTGAACCCCTTTCTGCGGGCCCACTCCTCGATGCAGATGACGATTCCCTGTCCCGTGGCCTTCTCCCGCCCCTCGCTCCCGCCGCAGGCAAGCGTCTTGCCCGTCACGATCCGGCGCAGCGCATGCCGATCTGCGGAGTGATGGGAATTCGCGTAGGTATCCATCATCCAGACCATGATCTGGGAATTCGTGCCGACATCGGGAGCGGGGATGTCGTATTCGGGACCGATATTGGCCCCGAGGGCGTGGGTGAAGCGCCGAGTGATTCGCATCAGCTCGTCCCGGCTGTGCTCCCGGGGGTCGAACTTGATCCCCCCCTTCGCGCCGCCGAAGGGGATCTCGGTCAAGGCACACTTGTAGGTCATCCAGAAGGCCAGCGCCTTCACCTCGTCGAGATGCACCATCGGGTGATAGCGGATCCCCCCCTTGTACGGCCCGAGCAGATTGTTGTGCTGGATCCGATACCCCTTGAAGAGGCGGTACTCTCCGTCGTCCATCCGGACCGGAAAGTTCACGATCAACTCGTTCTTCGGTTGGGAAAGGATCGTGTAGACCCAATCGGAGAGACCAATGGTGGAAGCGGCTTTCTCGAACTGACCCGTAGCCATGAGGTAGAGATTGATCTGCTCGTCTGTCATTTTCGTTCGATCTCCGGTAAAATTGAGGGGAACGATCATCGATCACGGCGTGGTGCAGAGGAACCCTCATCCTCCTTACGTTCCGGAGGGAGGCAGAAGGGTTGCGGTTGTTGTAGCACATTTCTGTCGGAACGGAAATGGAGCAGCGGACTCTTCTGTCCCCTCGGGATTGCCGATAGGGAAGGAGAGCGCTCCTTCACCACGCAGAGGGGGGGAGGTCCGAGGCGATCGGGGAGGATGTACGCAGTGGATCACCGCTCCCCGGCCCTTCCCCTTTGGCACGCATGGGACATCCCGATGCATGGACGAACCGATCGAGCACGTTTCCTTCTCCTCCTTCCCTTCCTCCTCTTCCTCGGCGGCGGATGCGAACGCACCGAGGTCGCCAAGGGGGAGGCCGCCTTCCGGAAGGGGGAGTACGAACGCGCGGCAAAACATTTCGAAGCGGCGATTCAACGGGGCGAAGAGACCCCTCAGACCCGTCTCGGTGCCTTTCAGGCTCATTTCCGGCAAGGGCTTCGCCTGGAGCGGCAACATCGTTTTTCGGAAGCGATCGCGCATTACGAGAAGGCCCTCGCTCTGCGCCCCGACGATCCCGAACTCCGGCAACGATACCGCGAGGCGAAACGCCGCCGCTTCTCCGCCTTCATGGCCGACGGCGCCCTCCTGGCCACGGAAGGGCGCTGGCCACAGGCCGCCGCCGCCTATCGGGCCGCCCTCGAAGCGCGCCCCGACGATCCTGCCTGCCGCCTGAAATATGCGCGCGCCCTTCGAAAGTCGGGGAGGGAGGGGGAGGCCCTCGAGGAAGTGCGGCAGGTCCTTCGTCGGGTGCCGAATCACCGCACCGCGCACCGGATGATGGCGGAGATGCTCGAGCGAAGGGGGGATCGCGCCGGTGCCCTCGAACACCGCATCGCCGACCGGATCGCGGGGGGGAAAATCCTCGAAGCCGCTGCGTTCCTCGAACGCCGGCTCGCCGCCCACCCCGAGGAGAAGCCTCCGGAAGGCGCATTCCTGCGCCTGGCCCGTCTCTACGCCCAGGCACACCGATGGCAGAAGGGATGGGAAGCCTTCGAGCAGGAGGTTCCCCCCCTCTCTGGCCCGGCATACCTTCTCGGCGCAGAGATCGCCACCCATCTCGGGAAGTGGGAGGCGGCACGATCCTGCCTCGATCGAGCGGAACGTGAGCTTCCTGGAGATCCGCGGGTCACCGTGGGAATCGCCCGGCTCCTTCGGATCCGGGGCGCGGCGAAGGAAGCGATCCCCCGCCTCGTGCGGGCGATCGCCGAACACCCCGGAGAGGGTGCGCTCTATCGGGAACTGGGCGCGGCCCATCTCCGTCTCGGAGCGTGGCCTCAGGCGATCGAGGCGCTAAAACGGGCGATCCGGCTCGACCCGGACGACGCCGAAGCCCATGCCTGCCTGGGAAGGGTGTATGCCGCCCGGAACGAACGCGCAGCGGCGATTTCGGCCTTCGAAGCGGCGGTCGCGCGTGCCCCCGAGATTCCCGAGTACCTCACGGCCCTCGCCGATGCGCTCCTGACCGCCCACCGCTTGTCCGAGGCACTCGAAACGTTCGAGCGCCTCACCACCCTGGAGATCCCGGAGAAGGGGGCGCTCTTCGAACGGATGGGACACCTTGCCCTCAAGTACCCCGATCCCCATCGGGCACTCCGCTACTTCGAGACCGCCCGGAAGCTCGGCGTTCGCTCCTTCCCCCTCTTCGATGCGCTCAGTCGCCTCTACCTCGAAGCGCAACGGTACGAGGAAGCGATCGATGCAGCGCGGAAGGCTCTGGCCATCGATCCCACCTCGGTCGAACTCCACTATCGTCTCGGGACGCTCTACTACGAGCGCAAGGCGTACGGGGCTTCGGCCCGGGCCTACCGGCGCGCGATCGAGCACGCCCCCCCCGATATCCAACCGGAACGGCTCGCGCTCCTCTTCAATGCCGCCGCCTGGAGTTTCGCGCTCGCCGGTGAGAACCTCGAGGAAGCGATCCGCCTCTCGGAGCGATCGCTCGAACTGCGCCCCGAGGTCCCTGCCTTCCTCGACACCCTCGCCGAACTCCACGACCGGCTCGGGGACCCCGAGACCGCCGTATCGTTGGCACGGCGCGCCCTGGAACGAACGAAGCGGGACCGCGCCTACTACCAGCGACAACTCGAAAAGTTCGAGAGCCACCTTCGCGCCCCCTGATCGGTTTGACAACCCTCCATGGGGAGGGTACGATGAGGGTGCCCTTCGACGTTCCCTGAAGCCTCGGCGGGGGGGCTCTCTGGCGGGGGGGCCTCTTCTCCTGGCGGGCGCTCCGATCCCGGAGGACGCGGTTTCATGATCATCCGACGACGGCCCCGAAAGGTTCTGAGCTTTTCCCTTTCGGGGCTCCTCTGCCTCCTCCTCCTCGTCTGTGGCGTTTCGGCCTGGAGGACGGCGCAGGCGTGTGACCGGAAGACGCGACAGCTCATCGGCCGTCTCCACGCCACGCCGGTGGCGAAGCGGGAGGGGCGCCACTTCCTCGAGGTCGTCACCTTCGGCATCTATGAGGGGTATTCGAAGGAGATCCGCGAACTCCGGCGCCTGAAGGGAGAGCGCGATCGCCTGGCGCGGGACGCACAACGGGCCACGATGGGCTTCTTCGGATGTGCCATCCTCTTCCTGGCTTCGGGGTTCTGGATCGGGGGGAAGCGGCGTCTCATCGTGCATCTCCTCCTCCTCTCGACGGTGGCGCTCCTCCTCGGATTGAGTACCCCGATCCTTTCGATCGTCTCCTACAAGGAGTTCCCCCTCCTGGGGCAGGTCGTCTTCCAGTATCACGCCAAGGGGATCGCCACGACGATCGCGACGTTGTGGCGGTCGGGCAACCTCGTGGTCGGCGGGGCGCTCCTCCTCTTCAGCGTCGTGATCCCCCTCCTCAAGACGCTCGTGATGGTCGTCGCCGCGGCGGGAACCCGCCATCGGGTCGTGGTCAAGGGGGTGGAACTCACGCACACGATCGGAAAGTGGTCGATGGCCGATGTCTTCGTCGTGGCGCTCTTTCTGGCCTTCTTCGCGCTCGACGAGGATGCCTTCACCGATGCCGAGCTTCAGATCGGGCTCTACTTCTTCCTCGGCTACGTCCTCTTTTCGATGGTCGCCGCCCATCTCCTCGGTCGTATCACCCTTCCGGCGACAGAGCGGCTCCCCGGTGATCGGATGCCGGAGCGATCCCCATTTTGACCCTTCCCCCTTCCGGTGATAGAATGGAAGCATGCAGCGAAGGCGCCGATCCCAGATCGCGTGGTACGTCCGGCTCACCCTCCCGATCCTCTTCGCCGGCCTTCTCGTCTCCTGCCGGCGAAACGGCGAAGCGGCGTTGCAGCCGGTCGTTACGACGCTCTCCACGGAGGAGGACGCCCCCTGCTGGATTTCGGAGCCGGGATGCGTCTTGCCGGCGGAGGGATTCCACATCTTCATCGGGCATTCGAAGACGTGTACCTCGAAGGTGGAGGCGACCAACCAGGCCAAGGCGGACGTGACGAACCAGATCGTCGCCTACCAGGGAAAGGAGGGCCTCGAGGATCTCCTGCGGGAGACGCCCCTTGCCGGACGGACCGATCTCATCGATTCGGTCCGGGTGCGGGAACTCGGCGTCCGATGGGTGCTCGACGATCTCATCGAAGGCAACGCCTATCCCGAGGAATTCTTTCTGGAGCCTCTCCGGAGGGGGAAGGAACGATGCTTCCGCGCGCACATCCTCGTCCATTACCCGGAGCGCGCCCTGGCGGCGCTTCTCATCTACGTCGCGCGGGAGGGAGGGGTCACCCACGCTGATGAGATCGTGGCGCTGTTGCGCGCGAAGTACCGGATCGAGGAGTGAAAGGCGCGACATGCGCATCCGCGTCGGACTGACCCAGAAATTCGTTCTCCTGGGAACCCTCGCCGTCACCTTGACGTTCATCGTCACGAATGTCGTCTCCTATCAGTGGCATCGAGCGACGATCCTCACGGAGATCTCGGAGAAACCGGCGCTGATCGCCCGGACGGGGGTGCTCTCCCTCGACGGGGGAAAGGTCGCCCGCTTCCTGCGCGAGGGGCGCCCCCACGGGGAGATCGCAGAGGCGCTTCTCGCCGGCCTCTATGGCATCCGCAACCGCAACGATCCGCGGGCGACCGTTTCCCTCCTCGTGCGGGAGCCGGGGGGAAGACGGGTCGTGGAGGTACTCAGCACCGAGGCGGGTCTCCTCCCCCGGCTCGTAGAGGCCGGAGATCCGCGCTACGAGACGATCTCGGCGGTGATCGAGACGCAGAACGCGGCCACGAGTCGGCCCTACGAGACGGAGCGGGGCACCTTCCTCTCGGCGTATGCGCCGCTCGGTTCCGGAAAGGAGGTCCTGGCCCTCCTCGAGGTGGCCTATCCGATCAACGTCTCGGAGGCGCTCTGGGAGACACGGGGACGGATGCTGCTCCTCTCCTACTTCCTCGGCTTCCTTTCGACGCTCGGGCTTGCGATCTACGCGGCGCGGCGCTTCGTCGTGCCGCTCCAGGATCTCTCCCGCGCCATCCAGGGGATGACCCAGGGGGATTCCACCTATCCGATCCGGATCCGTTCCTCCGACGAGATCGGGCAGCTTGCCGAGACCTTCGATCGGATGCGCACCACGATCGAGACACAGCGCAGGCGGCTCGAGGAACAACGCGACGCGCTCCTCCGGACGAAGCGGGAACTCGAGGCGCTCACCGAGAGCCTCGACGCGCAGGTGGAGGCCAAGACGCAGGAACTGAAGCGGGCCCTCTCCAAGCTCAAGGACACGCAAACCCTGCTGATCCACAAGGAGAAGATGGCCTCCGTGGGGGAACTGGCGGGGGGGATCGCCCATGAGATCAACACCCCCCTCGGCGTGATCGTCACCCGGATCGGTTACCTCCTCTCCGTGCTCCAGGAGGAGGAGCCCCAAAGCGAGACGATCGAGGATCTCGAAGCGGTCTACCGGCAGGCGATCCGGATCTCGAAGATCATCCGAAGCCTCCTCGACTACGCCCGGCAGCAACCCAAGCCACGCCGTCCCGTGGCGGTCGCGCCCCTCGTGCAGGGGTGCCTCGACCTCGTGACGGAGCGGATCGCACCGGAGATCGAGGTCGAACTGAGCCTCCCTCCCGATCTGCCGAGGGTCGAAGTGGACCGGGAGCGGATCGAGTTCGTCTTCGTCAATCTCCTGCAAAACGCCCTCGATGCCATGCCACGGGGGGGGCGGCTCTCGATTCGGGGAGGGGAGGGGAACCTCCAGCGGAGCCCCGAGGAGGTGCCCGTAGCGGCGGTGGTGATCTCCATCTCCGATACGGGGGGGGGGATCGCCCCGGAACACCTCCCGAAGATCTTCGACCCCTTCTTCACGACGAAGGCGCCGGGGCGGGGCACGGGGCTTGGTCTCTACATCAGCTACCAGATCATCGACGAACATCGGGGGGAACTCACGGTCGAGAGCACCCCCGGGATGGGATCGACCTTTACCGTGACGCTTCCGGCAATGGAAGCGGAGGGGCAAGGAGAAGGAATCGAAGAGGATGTCTATGCCTGGCCGGATTCTGGTCGTGGATGACGAGGCGGAGATGCTCGTCTCCCTGAAGAAGATCCTCACCCGACAGGGCTTCACGGTCGAGGGAACCACGGAGCCCGAGGCGGCGGTCGCGATGATCGGCACCGGCGCCTTCGATCTCCTCCTGACCGACCTCAAGATGCCGGGAATGGACGGCGTGGAACTCCTCAAGCGGGTCAAGCGGATCCAGCCCGACCTGATCGTCATCATCCTCACCGGCTATGCCCGGGTGGACACGGCGGTCGCGGCGATGAAAGAGGGGGCCTTCGACTACCTCGAGAAGCCCTTCTCCCCCGGCCAGATCGAACTCGTGGTGCGCCGGGCCCTCTCCCACCACCGCCTCGAGACGGAGAACCTCCTGCTGCGGGCGCGGATCGAGGAGCAGTTCGGCTTCGACCGGATCGTCGGGAAGAGCCCCGAGATGCTCGCAGTCTTCGACCTCGTCCGGAAGGTCGCCCGCTCCGACATGAACGTGCTCGTCATCGGGGAGAGCGGCACGGGAAAGGAACTGATCGCCAACGCGATCCACCTCAACAGCCCGCGGCGGGAGAAGCCCTTCATCCCCGTCGATTGCGGCGCCATCGTCGGGACGCTGATGGAGAGCGAACTCTTCGGCTATGTGAAGGGCTCCTTCACCGGGGCGAACACGAACAAGCGTGGGCTCATCGAGATGGCGGATGGCGGAACGCTCTTCCTCGACGAACTGGGGGAGTTGAGCCCGTCGCTCCAGGTGAAGCTGCTGCGGACCCTGCAGGAACGGAAGTTCCGTCCCGTGGGGGGGAGCCACTTCATCTCCGTCGATATCCGGATCGTGGGGGCCACGAACCGCAACCTCCGGGAGGCGGTGAAGGCTGGAACCTTCCGCGAAGACCTCTACCATCGTCTCAACGTGATCCAGATCGACCTGCCCCCGCTGCGCAGGCGTACGGGGGACATTCCCGTCCTGGCCGCGCACTTCCTGCGCGAGGCGGTGCGGGCCTCCGGAAAACCGGTGCGCCGGATCACCGACGCGGCGATGGCATGTCTGTGCCGCTACCCCTGGCCCGGCAACGTCCGGGAACTCAAGAACATCATCGATCGGGCGGTCTTCCTGACCGAGGGGGACGCGATCGGGCTCCGCGATCTTCCCGATCACGTCCGGGAACCGACGCATCCGGGCCATTCCCTCTCTTCCCCCTCGAACGCTCCCCCTTCCATCCCCATCCCTTCTGTGGGGCGGGGGGGGGAGATCCCCTTCAAAGAGGCGAAACAGCAGTGGATCGAACGCTTCGAACGGGACTACCTCGTCACCCTTCTCCAGCGATACGACTGCAACATCACCCAGGCGGCCCAGGCCGCGGGGATCGACCGAAAGTCGATCCAGCGGATGATGAAACGCTATGCCCTCTCGATCGTGTGCGGCCCCGAGGGGAAGCGCCTCGTGACCGGGGCGGAGGGGGAGCGACACGAATGAGCAGAGAGACGACCCGCAACGGGCGGGGGAAAGTAGCGGCGGAGATCGAAGTCGAACTCCTCTCCCGTCCCGGATGCACGCTCTGCCGGGAAGCGAAGGAGGTCCTCACCCGCGTTCGCCGGCGCTACCCCTTCACGATGATCGAACGCAACATCGACGAGGATCCCGATCTGCTGCGCCGGTACGGCGAAGAGATCCCCGTCGTCCTCATCGAAGGCCGAAAGGCATTCAAATTCCGCGTCTCCGAAACGGCCCTCCGGCGTCGGCTCGAAGCCGTCATCCGCTTCGGAGAACGGAATGGTCGGAACCACCGTAACGGAAAGGAATTGAAAGCGATGAAGAGATTCCCCCCCGCCCTCCAGTGGACCCTGATCGTGCTCGGTCTCGTCCTGATCGTACTCATCGCCCGTTTCACCCCCAAGGAGCCCGGCCTCGATTCCGGGACCTACCCCAAGGTCGGCTACAAGGCTCCGGAGTTCCGGTTCCCCGATCTCTCGGGGAAGATCGTAAGACTCTCCGACTTCCGGGGCAGCGTCGTCGTGCTCAACTTCTTCGCCACGTGGTGCCCCCCTTGCAAGCAGGAGATGCCCTCCCTCCAGAAACTCCACGACACCCTCGACGGTGAGCACTTCAAGCTGATCGTCGTCAGCGAGGACAACGACAAGGGCGCACTCGAGCGGTACCTCGCGCAGAACGGCTTCCGGATGAACGTCCTCCTCGACCAGACCGGCCTGGCCCATACCCTCTACCAGATCACCGGCTATCCCGAAACCTTCATCCTCGATGCCAGCGGGACGATCGTCGAGAAGTACATCGGGCCGAGAGACTGGGCCGCCCCGGAAGTTCTCGAACGACTCCGGCAATGGATCGCCAAGGCGAGCGGGGATGAATCTGGTTGACAAAGGGGATTCCCGCTGCTAGACTGAAAACCGTTGGAGAGAGAAAATCCCTGGAAAATCAAGGAGATGTAGCAGATCCATGACGGCGAGCTTTCACGATCTGGCCGCGTTGGAGGGGGAAGGACGCCCCTTCGTCGTGGCCACCGTCGTCCGGTCGCAAGGCTCCTCCCCCCAGAAGGCGGGGAAGAAGATGGCGATCCGGGCCGATGGCTCGATCGTGGGAACGATCGGCGGTGGGCGGGTGGAACATGAGGTGATCGCCGCCGCCCGGGAGGTGCTCCGAAAGGGGGCCCCTCGCCTGGTTCGCTACCATCTCACCCGGGAACTGGCGATGTGTTGCGGCGGAGAGATGGAGGTCTTCCTCGAACCGGTCTTCCCCAGGAGCCGCCTCGTGATCTTCGGGGCGGGACACGTGGGGAGGGCACTGGCGGAAACCGCAGGACGCTGCGGCTTTGCCGTCACGGTCGTCGACGACCGCGAGGAATGGCTCACCGCCGAACGCTTCCCCACGGCCGAGGAACTGCGCCTCGAGGATCCGCGCGATGCGATCGACCGCCTCCCCTGGTCAGGGGAGGCGTTCGTCGTCGTGGCCACCCACGAGCACCGCCTCGACGAGGAGATCGTCCATCTCCTCCTGCAACGGCCGCTCCGTTTTCTCGGGATGATCGGCAGCCGCCGCAAGGTCGAGCGCTTCCGGCAACGGCTGGCGGCACGCGGACTCCCCGAGGCGACACTCGCCCGGTTGTCCTCCCCGGTCGGACTCAACATCGGCGCCGAGACCCCCGAGGAGATCGCGGTGAGCATCACCGCGGAGTTGATCGCGGTGCGAAACGACCACGTCCGCCGGGAAAAGGCGAAACGGTGGGGGACGGAGGGCATCGACCGGAACGTGAACACCACGACAGGCGTGAGGAACGCCCCATGATCGAGAAGCGACCGAGCGACCTGCCACGAGGCTCCGGATGGATCGAGGTGATCTGTGGGAGCATGTTCAGCGGCAAGACCGAGGAGTTGATCCGCCGGCTCCGACGCGCCCAGATCGCCCGGCAGCGCGTGAAGATCTTCAAACCTCGATGTGACGCCCGCTACGCCACCCACCAGATCGTCTCCCACGACGACCAGAAGCTCGACTCGGAGTTGATCGATCGCGCCGAGGAGATCATCGCCTCGATCGATGCGGAGACGCAGGTCGTGGGGATCGACGAGGCCCAGTTCTTCGGCCTCGAACTCGTCCAGGTCTGCGAGGATCTCGCCGACTCGGGGCGCCGGGTCATCGTCGCCGGCCTCGACCAGGACTACCGGGGGCGCCCCTTCGAGCCGATCCCCCAGTTGCTCGCCGTGGCGGAGTACATCACGAAGAATCTGGCCATCTGTGTGGTCTGCGGGAATCCGGCGAACCGGTCGCAGCGGATCACGCGGGAGAAGGAACGGATCGTCATCGGGGCATTCGAACACTACGAGGCCCGATGTCGCCGGTGTTTCCGTGGCGACTGAGGTGACCTTCCCCACCCTTCTCGTTGCAGGCTTGGAGTGCCGATCATGAAAGACATCACCTATCTCGACATTCCCCGTTTCATTCCGGAGTTTTCCCATCGGTACGGGGAGAACGTACATCTCTTGGCCAGTCCCGTCCTCCTCTCCCTGCTGGCCCGGCTCGGCTCGCCGGAGACGGTGCAACCGGCGATCACGCAACTCGTCGAACGGCTCTATACGCACCTTCTGCGGGCGGTGCTCGACATCGAGTTTCCCCGCAAGTCGGTGCGGATCCCCACCCGGATGAAAGAACTCCACCCCCAGGAAGGGTTCTACGAAGGGGAGATCATCGACCCCGATACGCCCTGTGTCGTGGTGAGCCTGGCGCGCGCCGGTGTGATTCCTTCCCAGCACTGCTACATGGAATTGAGCGATCTCCTCTCCCCGGAGCGGGTACGCCAGGACTTCATCCTGATGAACCGGGTCACGAACGAGGCGAACGAGGTGATCGGCGCAAAGATCGCCGGCTTCAAGATCGGGGGGGGGATCGAGGATGCGATCGTCCTGATCCCCGATCCGATGGGGGCCACCGGTGGGTCGCTCTGCCGGGTGCTCGACCTCTATGCCCAGGAGTTTCCCGGTACTCCGAAGCGCTGGGTGGCCATGAACCTCATCGTGACCCCCGAGTATCTCCACCGGATCCGTTCGGAACACCCCGAGGTCGTGGTCTATGCGCTCCGGCTCGACCGAGGACTGAGCGATGCCCATGTCCTTCAGTCGATCCCCGGCACATACCCGGAGGGGGAGCGCGGCTTGAACGACCACCAGTACATCGTCCCGGGGGCCGGCGGGCTCGGCGAGGTCTTCAACAACAGCTTCGTATAGCCCGATTCCCTCTGGACGATCTCCTTTCAGTAAGGAACGAAGAGATGATTCCCCTTGCCGATGTCCCCCCCCTCATCTCCGCCGAGGCGCTTCAGGAACGGATCGCCGCGCTCGGAAGAGAAATCACGCAGGCTTACGCCGGAAAAGAGACCCCCGTGGTCGTGGGTGTACTCAAAGGATGTTTCGTGTTCATGTCCGACCTCATCCGCAACATCGATCTCCTGATCGAATGCGATTTTCTCGGTCTCCAGAGCTATGGCGACCGGAAGGAGACCTCCGGCGTCGTGAAGATCACCTCCGACCTCAACTTCCCGATCGTGGGGCGAAACGTCCTCGTCGTGGAAGACATCTACGATACCGGGCTTACCCTGAAGTACCTCCTCGACAACCTGGAAACCCGAAAACCGAGGGAGATCAAGATCTGCTGTCTCCTTGCCAAGCCGGAAAACCAGAGGGTAAAAATTCCGATCGACTTCCTCGGTTTCGAGATCCCGAACCGCTTCGTGGTGGGCTATGGCCTCGACTTCGCGGAAAAATACCGGAATCTCCCCTACATCGGGGTTCTCGACCGGTAGGGAGGTGGCGCACGCCCGGGACGACACGCCGTCTCGGTCTTCCTCCTACGGGGTTCCCCCGCGCGATCAGGGGGGGAGAGCTGTCCCCGATAGGCCATGAGGCTTGAAGCCAGGGAGATGGAGATGGAGACGCGGAGAACGCCGAGACCACATCGCGACGCAAAGGGGAAGCCCAAATGGGGAAAGAAGAAGCTCCACCGCAGAGGGGGCGGAAGACGCCGACCCGTCGCGCCGAGCCCAAAGCAACTCAAGCAGACCGCAGCCGCACAGTTGGCCAAGGAACTCGGGATCTCGGAGAGCCGCGCCAGACTCGTCCTCGATGGCATCTTCAGCCGGCAGCGGGCCATCGCCTCCGAAGCGCTTGCGGCCTACAAGAAGGAACACGACGCCAGGAGTGAACTCGATCGTGCCTTCCTCGAGAAACAGCCCATCAAGATCGGGATCTATGGCCACGAGATCCTCGAAGGCATCATCGAGGAGATGGCGCTCTACGAACTCGTCTTCCGCGACATCCAGAATCGCCGGCACGAAATCCAGAAGATCCGGATCAAATTCTTCTGCGATGCGAAAGTCGATACGAAGACGCTCGAAAAGCTGATCAAGCCCGACGAGGAGGTCCGCGCCTTGGGGCTTGGGCCGATCGTTGCGCCCAAACTGCGCAACCACATCAAGAACAAGGTCCTCTTCCCCCTGATGCAGGCGCGGGAGGTCGTCTTTTTCACCACGCTCGAAGGAGACGTGATCCGGGGGATCGTCGAAGGGTTCTCCCGCTACGAGATCCGGGTCCGGATGAAGGGGGGAACCCCGATCGTGCTGATGCGCCATGCGATCTACGATGCGCGCGACAAGACCAGGAAGATCTCCTACCTCAAAGGGAAGAAACCGAGCACGGGGGAAACGCCCGATGGAGAAGATTCGGATTGAAGGGGGGAGCCCCCTTTCGGGGAGGGTCACGATCGGTGGCGCCAAGAACGCCGCGCTCCCCCTCATCGCCGCGACCCTCCTCGTGCCCGGCAAGTGCAGGCTGCTTGGGGTACCCAGGCTCCGCGACATCGATACGATCTGCCGATTGCTACGTATCCTGGGCGTAGGGGTGTCCGAGGCGGAGCATCACCTCGACATCGATGCAGGCCGAATCGAGGGGACGGAAGCGCCCTACGATCTCGTCCGGAAGATGCGGGCCTCGATCCTCGTTCTCGGGCCGCTGGTGGGACGGATGGGACATGCGCGGATCTCGATCCCCGGGGGGTGCGCGATCGGAACCCGACCGATCGACCTTCACCTCAAGGGGTTGCAGCGTCTTGGCGCCAGCGTGACGCTCACCCACGGCTACGCCGAAGTGCGGGCCGCGAAGCTCCGCGGTGCCGAGATCCCGCTGCCAATCCCCACGGTGACTGGCACCGCCAACCTCATGATGGCCGCAGTGGTGGCCGAGGGGGTGACCCGCATCGAAAACGCGGCGTGTGAACCGGAGGTGAAGGATCTGGCCACATGTCTCCAGGCGATGGGGGCGCGGATCGAGGGGGCCGGCACTCCGACGGTGACGATCGAGGGGGTCACCACGCTCCACCCCGTCGAGTACACGATCATCCCCGACCGGATCGAGGCGGGAACCCTCATGGTCGCCGCCGCGATCACGGGAGGAAGGATCACGCTCGACGACTGCCCCCTCCCCTTCCTCGAGGCGGTCACGGAGAAACTCACCGAAGCGGGGATCGGGATCGAGGCGACCGAAACGCGTTCCCCCCTCCGCGCAACCGTCACGGTCACGGGGTGCGATCGCCTCTCCCCCCTCGAGATCGAAACCGCTCCCTATCCCGGTTTCCCCACGGACATGCAGGCGCAGTTCATGGCACTCATGACCCTGGCGCGGGGCAAGAGCGTGATCGTGGAGAACGTCTTCGAGAACCGGTTCATGCACGTGGCGGAGTTGCGCAGGATGGGTGCCGAAATCGAAGTCGAGGGACGGCGTGCGGTCATCCATGGGGTGCCGGCCCTCTCGGGCGCTCCCCTCATGGCCACGGATCTTCGCGCATCGGCCTCCCTCATCCTCGCCGGTCTGGCTGCCAGAGGAACGACCGAAGTCCACCGCGTCTATCACCTCGACCGGGGCTACGAAGCCCTCGATACGAAGCTGGCCCGTCTCGGCGCCGTCATCGAACGCCTTCCCGACGATGGGCCGTGACGTGATCCGAATCGGACGGAAGCTCGAAGGGATGGTGCAATGAGACGATGGCATGGGAGGAAGGGCGCATCCAAGCCGGTCGCTGCCCGGCTGCTTGCCTGGGGAATGATCGTTCTCGTGATGGGCATGCCGCTCGAAGCCGTGGGCCAGGGGGGGGATTCCGAACTACGGCGGGGGCTGGAATGCTACCGGAATCTCGATCTTCCCTGCGCGCGCGCGCATTTGCGCGCGGCGCTCGCTTCCCCCGATCTCGACCGGGAAGGCCGGGTCGTGGCCTACCTCCATCTCGGGTTCACCCATGTCGTGCTCGGAAAGCGCGACGCCGCGATCGAGGCCTTCCTCCAGGCGCTCGAACTCGAGCCCACCCATCGGCTCTCACCGACCGATTCCCCCAAGATCCGGGAAGTCTTCGAGGAGGCGCGCAGGCGTTTCCTGGCCTCCGATCAGATCGCTCCGAGCATCACGCACTATCCCCTCCCGGCGGAGAAGCGGGTCCCCGCGGGGAAGAAGGTTGACATTACCGCAAATGTGACGGACAATCGGAGTATCGAAAGCGTAACGCTCTACTACCGGAGCGTGGGGGATCTGCGCTACCTCTCCACCGCGATGCTCCCCCACGAGGGGAAGGCCTTCATCGGGGTGATTCCCGCATTCCTCGTGACACCGGTGGGGGTGGAGTACTACATCGAGGCACGCGACGAGGCGGGAAACGTGACGCTCTCGGCCAGCGCGGCCGATCCCTATACGATCCGCGTGGAACGCGAAAAGGCCTGGTACAAGAAATGGTGGGTCTGGGGGATCGGGGCTGCCATCGTCGGCACGAGCGTCGGAATCTCCCTCGTTGCCGGCGGTGGGGGGAAAGCGGTGAGCAGCGAATGCTGCGCCGAGATCGTGGTCGATCCCTCTACGATCCCGTAGGGCTTCGATCGGGGTGGAAAGAATGCGACGCGGGGCGCAGGAATCGACACGGAAGCCGATCGCGCAGTGGGGGTATGCGCTCGGGCTTCTCCTTTGCCTGGCCTGTGCGTCTCCCGAGCAGGATCGCGGGAGGAGGGGAGCGGAGCTGTCCCCCCTCCTCCGGCTCGACGAGGATCCCCGTCTCACCTGTCCGGGCTTCACCTCGATCGTGGACCGGGTCTCGATCGTCGTCGAGGGAACGGTCTCCGAGCCCTTCGAGTTCTCGGAGACGGCGGTCCGCACGGAGGATGGGTTCCAACCGGTGACGTTCACCGGCATTCCGGTTGGGCTCGATGGCACGGTCGAGGTTTCGATCACCGTCACCGGCTGGAATCACTTCGACGAAAGCCGTCATCCCTTCATCGCGGGAACCCGAAGGGTCCTCCTGACCCTCGGAGAGAACGACCCCGTGACCGTTGCGGTCGCGCTGACCGATACCGATGGCGACCTCCTCTTCGACTGCCAGGAGGACCGCAACGGAAACGGGATGCTCGATCCCGGGGAGACCGATCCCTCTCTCGTCGATACGGACTACGACGGCATCGAGGACGGCGTGGAGGACAGAAATCACAACGGCGCCGTCGATCCCGGAGAGACGAACCCCGCATTCCCAGATACCGATGGTGATCTCCTCCCCGACGGCGTCGAGGACTGGAACCGCAATGGGATCTACGAGCCGGAAAACGACGAGACCGATCCCACGAACGCGGATACCGACGGCGACGGCATCGAGGACGGCGTGGAGGACAGAAACCACAATGGCGACTGGGACGTGCAACAGGGGGAGACGAACCCGAGAAGCGCGGACAGCGACGGTGACGGCCTCGACGATCCCGTCGAGGATCACGACGGCAACGGGACCGTGGACCCGGGGGAGACCGACCCGAACGATCCCGATACCGACGGCGATCGCCTCCCCGACGGCATCGAGGACGCGAACCGCAACGGCCGCTACGACCCCGACGAGACCGATCC
>CAZTSL010000045.1:0-33049 GCA_964616915.1 uncultured bacterium | reverse complement strand
TCGTTGCCCATGTCGCCGTCGTTGCCGGTGTCGTTGCCGGTATCGTTGCCCAGGTCGCCGTCGTTGCCGGTGTCGGCGGTTCCGTCCTCGGAACCCGATCCGGTATCGAGGTCACCGTCGCTCTGTGCCCCCGTTTCGGAACCGGTGTCGTCGCTCGTCGTGCCCTGTTCGCCGTTTTCGAGGTCCTCATCGGGTTCGAGTTCATGATCGCCATTCCGATCCTCACCGGCATCGATGGAAGCGGTGATGTTTTGTTCGATCGCGCTCTGGAGATCGGAATTGTTCCGCTCGTCGATCCGGATGGTGCCGTCCTCTCCGAGGGAGGCGGAGCAGAGATCGGTGTCGGCCAGCCAGGCATCCAACTGGAAGAGCACGATCAGTTCCTCGACGGGATCGTCGCCCACGACGAAGGCATTGGGGCCTTCGATCACGAGCTGCTCGTCGAGCGAGGAGAGGAAGGAGAAGGGGATCTCCTGGCCGCTGCAAGTCACCGTGCCGGCAAGATAGACCGTTTCCCCGGCGAGGGGGCAGGCCATGTCGAGGGCGGCATCGGGGGAGATCTTCACATCGACCTCGGGATAGGTGCCCTGGGCCACATCGGAGAGCACAGGCTCGGAGAGGATGCAGGCATCGGGAAGGGGTGCGCCTGCGCCATCGAGGAGATCGACGACATAGGGGCCCTGGAATTCGATGTCTCCGTCATCGGGGTTATCGTTCGGATTCTCGCCTTCCATCTTGAGCGCCACCTGATCGATGGCCACGAGGGCCGCCGACAGGGTCACGTCCCCTTCCGCGGTCCCTTTGGCCGTGGTCGAGGAGAGGAGGCCGGGATCGCCCATGATGGTGAGCGTCGTCTTCGCAGTCGTTCCCGTCGATTGACAGGTGGTTCCAGCAGAGAGGACGAAGATCGAAAGTCCTGCAATGGCACACAGGAATGGATGGAGTCTCATTTCGTCTCCTTATATACATTCACCCGTCTCCGAAGAGGAGAAGGATGTTCGTTTCGAGATGATGAGGTGGCAGCGCATTTCGTGAACCGTGGAATCCAGGCCTGGTGGTGACTTCGCTTTTTCCCCAAGCGCTGCGTCTGGCTCTCAGTCACGCAAGGTGCATGCCATATCGGAAGACGACAGGCGCCTTCCCCCCATCCCTTCAGGCGTCATGGGACGGATTACGGGGAGAGTGGCTCTGTTGTCCCGCGCGGGGAAGATGCTTCCGGTGGGGGAGAATGGGGAAGGATGCCAAAAAAGCAACCGATGAAAAATCAGCACCGATGAAAAATCAGCACCGATGATCCTGAAGGCGTCGAGTAAACCCGTAAAGGATCCACTTGACGCCGTCCCCACGATGCCGAAGATGACGAGGGGAGGAGGCACCGAGAGCGGTGAGCCTGCCTCCCCCCGCCTGGGGGAGGCTCTTGGGGGTCATGGGGTCGCGGGAAGGGCACGCTCCTTTTCCAGCCGGGGGGGAGCCAAGCGCGTATGGTCAGGCCGGTTGCGGAGGTCGCCGAGATCGAGCCGGAGGAAGGTATCCGCGAAACGGACGACCTCCTTGTAGAGGGTGTCGGTCTTCTGGGCGACCATCCGGGCGAAGGAGGGAAACCAGAGGGCAAGGTGCCGCTCGATGAAACGGCGCTGCGCTTCGGCGATCCGCTCGCGGTCTCCCCCCTCCTGGGCCGCGGTGATCTCCTTGCCGCAGAGGTAGGAGAGGAACTCGAGTTCCACGGCCACATGATCGGGGAGTTCGTTCCTGGCGGCAAGGAGCCCCTCCCGGGCGTACTCCCGTTCGAGGAGGAGGATCGGCAGAGGGATCGTGTACTCGGGGCTCCCGTTGACGTGGGCCCCCTCGTACGGGGCGCAGAAGCGCTCCAGGTCCGCGATGAAGAGGGCCACGAACTCCTCCCGCAGGGAGCGGTCGAAGACCGCGCCGCTGATCCGCTCGAGGAAGGGAAAGAGCGCCTCCCGGTATCGCTCGGAAATCTCCTCCATGTCGAGCATGTTCGTGAGATGGGCGCACAGTCCCTTGATCCGCGCCACCCGTTCCTCCGTGGGATCGAGGAAGAGGGAGGCGAGGAGCTTGTAGACGCACTGTCGAAAGAGGATTACTTCCATGGCGGGATCACTCCATCGTCCTTCTCCGGATCCGCGAGGATCTGGACGTTCGGTTTGACCGGTGCGGTCTCGACGACGCGGGCGTCGCGTTCCGGTGGCATGCCGAGGTAGAAGACCTTGGGATCGGTGCCCGCATCCTCCTTGAGCCGGAAGACCTCGTTGCTTCGTTCCCGAAGCAGCCTCGAGACCTCGCTGTTCGGATCGTCGAGATCCCCGAAGTGAATCGCCCTCACGGGGCAGACCTGCTGGCAGGCGGTCACCGTGATCCCCTGATCGAGGCGGTGGAGGCAGAAGGTACACTTGTTGACCGTGTTCTTCCGGTGTCCGCCCCCGGCCAGGCGCCGTTCCGGCTTCTTCTCGTCCCCCTCCCAGGTCGAGGGTTTCGCCGTGTCGGGGTTCCAGTAGGCGGGGATGATCCCCTGGAGGACCTCCTGGATGTCGGGATCGTCGTAGTCGAAGTACTGGTTCTTGGCGGGGTCGTCGATGTTGAAGTAGTTGACCCCGTAGGGGCAGGCCTGCTCGCAGAGCCGTGCACCGTGGCAGTTGTCGTAGTCCGTCTCCACGAGGCCGTCGCGCCACTGGATCCGGGCGTCGAAGGGGCAGGCCTCCACGCAGGGGGGGTTGCTGCAGTGCATGCAGGGGCGCGGGAGGAAGCGGATCTGCGCGTTGGGGTAGTTGCCCTCCTCGAAGCGGAAGACATACATGAAAAAGTGGCTTGCAGGGGTGCCGTTCTCGATCTTGCAGGCGACCATGCAGGCACGGCAGCCCATGCAGGCGTTCAGATCAATGACCATTCCATACCTTGCCATCGTTCTCACCTCCTCACGCCTTGTACACGCTGACCTTCACGTGGAACGACTGGTCCATCGTGCATTGGACGTATCCTTCGGTTGCGTAGAAGACCTCGTTCGGGGTCGTGCCCTCCCCTTCCGTGTTCGGGTGCGTCCAGAGGCCGAAGTGGTGGTACATCGCAACGGTGTCGGGGCGGATCGTCTCGAAGTAGCGGGCCTTCGTGCGGACGTAGCGCGTCTCCCCGGTGACGGCGTTGTGGGACTCGACGATCACCTCGTCCCCATCCGCGATCCCACGCTCCCGGGCGGTTCTGGGATTGATGATGAGGGCCTGCTCCGGGGCGAGATCCCGCAGCACGGGGATGAAGCTCGAGCGGGACTGCTTGTTCTCGATCTTCTTCGCGGAGATCAGGTAGAGGTCGTAGGCGGAGGGCGATTCGTCCATCGTGGGGTGGCGCCAGCGGGGCAGGGGCGTGTAGTCGCGCCAGTAGATCTCTCCAGCCCCCTTCTCCTGCATCGTCTGGCGGTAGCGCAGGAGGCTCTCCCCGTAGAAGCGGTGCCGTTCGCCGTTGTAGGGGGTGACGTTCCCCTCGCCATCCGTCCAGGCGGCGGAGTGGACCTTGGTGACGGGGTAGGTCGTCACTTCGGTCACGGCGTTCTGCTCGAAGTAGGAGATCCCCTCCTTGCCGATCGATTTCGCCCACCGATCGAAGATCTCGCGGACATCGGGTTTCCGGGAGGTGTCGAGCGCGAAGTCACCCAGCTTCAACTGCTCGTTGATCGCAGCGATGTACCCGTTCTCTCCGGTGAGGAGCCCGGCCGCCTCGCAGATGTCGATGTAGATGTCGATGTCGCCCTTCGACTCGAAGAGGGGGGGAATCGGAGGGAGCCGCAGCGTCTTCGCTTCCGCGTAGGGGGTCTTGGCCGTGATCGGCCCCTCGTACTTCTCGATCGTGGCGCAGGGGAACACGATGTCGGCGAAGAGGCTGGCCACTTCGCTCAGCCACGGGGAGAGCACGGTCACGAACTCGAGCTTCTCGTAGGCACGCCGCGTCGTGGGTCCGTCGGGGTAGGAGACGACGGGGTTGGTCATGTGAAGGAAGGCGATCTTCGGCACGGAATCGGGATCGACCTCGTAGCGCGCCGGATCGAGCATGACCCGGGTGAGGAAGGCCGGGTTCACCGAATTGATCGGGAAGTACTTGCTCCCCGAGAGGGTGAAGTCGTAGGGGGGATCCTTGATCTCGATGTTGTCGAGCGAGTTCCAGTGACTGTGGAACTTCCCAGGTGCCAGATCGACCATCAGTCCACCCGGGACATCGATCGCGCCGAGGAGCATATAGACGAGGAGCGCGGCGCGGGTCGTCTGGAATCCCCGTTCCTGCTGGGCCACGTGGTAGGCCATGATCGAGACGGGGCGCAGCGGAAGCGTGACGCCATCGATCGTGATCGTCCGGTTCTCCCGGATGCCGGAGTGGTCGAAGAGGTCACGCGCGATCCGCGCCGTGGTGAGCGCCGGAAGCCCACAGACCCGGTCGGCCCAGTCGGGGGTGATCCCCGCCTCGTCGAGTTCGTCCTTGTAGACCTGGAGCGCGGGACGCACGAGCGTGCCATCCTCGAGTTCATAGTTCCCTTCGAGCGCGGGATCGGTCGCGTCATCGACGGCGACCGCCATACCGCGGCTCATGTCCCAGACGAGGGGGGCGTCGTTCTCGTCGCGCACGACGTAGCCGTCGGGTCCGACGAGGTAGACCGCGTTCGTATGGTTCTTGAGGTAGTTCTCGTCCCAGAGACGGTTGTGGACGAGGTAACTGGCCAGCCCGAGGAAGAAGGCCAGGTCGGTCGCGGGACGGATCGGGAGCCAGTCGTTGCCGTGGGGACCCGCCCCTCTGTGGAAGGGATCGAGGACGACCATCTTCATCCCACGCGCCTTGGCCTCGACGATCATCTGCGGCCAGGTGATCCAGCAGAGCTTGTTCCCCCCCGCGTTCGTGGCATTCCACCCCCAGGCGAGGAGGTATTCGGTGTGCTTGAAGTCGGGGTGAAGGACGCCGTGGAGCCCGATGGAGTACTCGCAGGCGCGATAGCCCGCGTCGGAGCAGAAGGAACCGTGGCCGACCTTGTAGGTCGTGATCCCGTTGGCCTTGAGCGTATCGACGAAGCCATGATCGTAGAATCCCTTGGCCTTCGAGCGTCCCTTCTGATAGAGGACGGGGATGCCGTCACGTTTCGCCCGTTTGATCTGGTCACCGACGATCTGGAGGGCCTCCTCCCAGGAGACGGGGACGAAGCGGCCGGGCGCTCCCTTCTGGTTCGTGCGCTTGAGTGGGGTCTTGACGCGGTTGTAGTCGTAGATCGCCACGATCTGTCCCGCCCCCTTGGGGCAGAGGGTTCCGGTGTTCCTGGGGTTGTAGAGCCCCTTCTCCGGATCGATGAACCCTTCGAGCTTGACGATCCGGGTCACCTCGGTGCCGTTGACCTCCTGCGTGAGCACGCGGGCCTTGAGGCTGCAATCCTGCTTTCCGATCCAGCAGGTGGAGGGTTTCCACGTCTCCGTGTAGGTGAGGGGGTAATCGTCGTGGATCGTGGGGGGGATCTCGGGGGTGCCCCCGGTGGTTCCCCCCGTCGTTTCCTCGATCGTGCCCCCGGTGGTTCCCTCGATCGTGCCTCCGGTCGTCGCGCCGGTCGTCGCGCCGGTCGTTCCGCCCGTTCCTTCCGTACCGGTCGGCTCACTCGGGGCGCAAGCGAGCATCTCGAGCGAGAGGAACCCGCCGATGCCGACCGAGGAGTACCGCAAAAAGTCTCTCCGTGTCACATCCTTCTTCATCGCACCAAACCTCCCTGGTTTCGAGGAAACGCACGCATCAGTTGTTCGGCGCTCCCTGCGCAACCCATGAAACGATCAAGGCGACTTCCGCTTCGTCGAGTTGCTGGCCGCCGCCGTGGGTGACCGCGCCGCTCCCCTTCTGGACGAGGAGGCTCTCCTCGGGCGCCTCGGGATCGACGAGTGCCACGATCGTGTCGTAGTCTTCGGCCGGATCTCCGGTGAGAACGTAGCGTGTCGTGCTGGCGACTCGCCCCTCCCCGTGGCAAGGGCTGCACTTCTCCTCGAGGATCGGATAGACATCGAGGGTGTAGCTCACGTTGATCTCGGTCGTTCCTGTCTGGCCGGTCGTTCCTGTCGTTCCTGTCTGACCGGTCGTTCCTGTCTGGCCGGTCTCCGCCGGTGCTTCGCTCATGCTTCCCGTCTGGCCGTTCTCCTGGGGCAACACTTCGCCGCGGGAGAAGGGATCGGGCCCACAGCCGGCCATGATGAGACCCAAGACGAGGAACGAGCCGATGAAGAATCTTCCCTGCCGCATCGTTCTCCTCCTAGAATTCGTAGGCCCATCCCAGACGGAACAGGTCGTTTTTCTCTTCGAGCGCCTCGAGGTTCACCTGGTACATCGCCTGGAAGGTGTGCCCGTCGGGACGGCGGTAATAGAGCGCGAAACTGTGCGTCGTCGTGTCCTTGGCGTCCCCGTTGTCGCCGTCGTAGAAGAGACCGCTGTAGTTCTGGATCGTCTTCGAGCCGACGAGGTAACGGAGGAAGAGGTGCTCGGGGAGCCGCACATCGACGCGAAGGTAGTCCGCGAAGTGGAAGTAGTCCCCCATCGTCACGGGCTCCCCCTCGACGTCCATGCGCGCGAATCCGGCGCGAAGCGCCACGTTGCGCAGGACGCCCCAATCGAGGAAACCGTAGGCCGCAGAGAGGTCCGCGCCGTACATGAACGCGTCGCGTCCGGCGGTATAGCGGTTCCAGTAGAAGGAGAGGTAGGCCGTGTACGGCCCGTAGCCCCACTTCACCCGGTCGCCGAGGGCGAATCCGTCGGGGGCGGAGACCGCGTTGGGCAGCAGCACCTTCGCCTCGTCCCCATTCGGAGCATTCACGACGTAGAGTTCGTTCGAGAGATCGGTCTTGGGTCCCTCGATCACCCGCCAGAGGAGATCTCCCCCCAGTTCCGCCCAGATGAAGGGGACGAACTCCTGGTCGAAACCGTTCTTCCCCCCATACTCGTGATGGAAGGGGGGATCGGCGCCGAAGGGAACGAGGATCTTCCCCCCCTTGAGGGAAACCCGCTCGGAGAGATTGAAGCCGAACTCGTAGAAGTTGAGGTCCACGACATCCGCGGAGAAGAAATAGCGCTCCGCCTGTTTCGAGACGAAGAGGAAATGGTGGTAGTTCACCAGCGACGCGGTGCCGTCGAACAGATTGCCGTAGAACTCCCGCATCTCGAGGTTGAGATCGAAACGGCCGTTGAGCATCAACCCGCCGATCTCGAAGCCGGGGTGCGCCGCTTCCTCCGCGGCCGCGCCCAGGGGAAACAGGCATGTCAGAGCCATCAACAACAATCCTGCAACAGCGGAGTCTCTGCCTCCTGGGAATCTCTTCATCGTCACGTCCTCCATCGCCTGGTCCGGCGCTGCGTCAGTCCACGTGGCAGGTCTCGCAATCCGCATCCTCGATGTCCCACGCGATCCGGCCGTCGTGACATGTGGCGCAGAACTTCCCCTGGTCGAAGTCGTCGTGCGTCATGATGTTCTTGTCGTAGGAGAAGATCGAAGGATGGCAATTGAAGCACTTCATGACCCGCTGATGGGCCGCATGGGGAAAGGTCGCAGGCCCCTCCTCGTCCCCCGCATCGGGAGAGCGGGTCATCTTCACGAAGGAAGGGGTGATGAACGAAAGGCTCTCCCTTGCGGTGAAGAGGAAGAGCAGCGTCCCTGCAATCCCCAGGGGGAGGAGCAGCCGGGAAAGACCGCTGCCGCGCGCCCCCCTGCCCTGCCGAAAAAGTCGTCTCATGCCGTACCCTCCTGATTGCATCCGCGAATCCGAATCCGAGCGCCCGGGAACGCCTTCGCGTCCCTCTCCGCACAGCAGAGGAACTTGCGGGTGCACACCAGCAAGAGGTATACCAGCAGCGAATCTCCCGGAATTGCGGAGACTCTCCCGGGAAGCCGCGCCTTTTCACTCCAGGGGCTGTGTGAAAAGACACACTGCCACGTGCTTGCCCGGGGGTACCTCAGCATCGTGAGCCCCGTGCCGTTGGGGTCCTTTTCGAAATGCGTTGAATTCGCGGCCGAAGTGTGTTAGGCTGGTGCGAGGATCGAGCAGCGTGTCCGATCACCACGTATCCGGGAAGGGGGATCCCACCATGTCCTCGAATCCATCGGCGATCGAGCGTCTTACCACCGGCATCCCGGGACTCGACGAGATCGTTTCGGGGGGGCTGATCCGGAATCACGCCTACCTCCTTCTCGGCGACACCGGAACGGGCAAGACGATCCTTTCGTTGCAATGGCTCCTCGATGGCAGTGCGCGGGGGGAGCAGGGGCTCTTCGTCACCCTCGTCGAGACGGCCGCGGATATCCGCCGCAACACGCTCTCCTTCGGCTGGCCGATCGAATCCCTCGATATCGTCGATCTCACGCCGGTGGAGGAAGCGGAGGGAGGGGAGGGGGAATATCACGTCTTCCCGCCGAGCGAGGTGGAGCGCGAACCGATGTGGCGCTCGATCTTGGCGGTGGTGCGGGAGAAGCGGCCGCAACGGATCGCCATCGATTCCGTGACGCAGCTTCACGCGCTCTCTCTCGATGAGTACCAGTTCCGAAAGGAACTCCTGCATCTCGTCACATTCCTCCACGAACAGGGATGCACGGCTCTCCTCCTCTACGAGCCGAGTCACCTCGAGGGGGATGTCTCCGTCTCGCTCGCCGTGGACGGCATTCTTCACCTGCGGCGGGAGATCTCCCCGGCGTGCGTCATCGAGACGCGCAGCATCGAGGTGGCCAAGATGCGCGGATCGGGCTACCTCTCCGGGCGCCACCCCTTTCGGATCACCGGGGAGGGGATCGAGATCTTCCCGCACCGGGTGGAACCCCCGGAGGAGGAGATCCTCTCCGGGGCGCTCTTCTCCTCGGGGATCGCCAACCTCGACACACTTCTCCACGGCGGCGTGGAGGCGGGGAGCGTGACGCTGCTCACGGGGCCGAGCGGCGTGGGGAAGAGTTCCCTGGCGATCTCCTTCCTCCTCGAAGGCGTGGCCTGCGGGAAACGCGCGCTCTACCTCACCTTCGAGGAACCAGCCCCTTCGATCGTGGCCCGCTCCCGGGGGATCGGGATGCCGATCGATGCTGCGCTCACCGCCGGAACGCTCGAAATCGTCCACTTGAACCCCCTGGAGCGCTACCCCGAAGAGTTCCTCGAATTCCTGCGCCGCAAGGTGGCCGCAGGAGGGGGGGAGATCATCGCGATCGACAGCCTCCGCGGTTACCGGCTCGCGATGGAGGCGTTCGGATCGCTCGAGTTCCACCTCGCCAATCTCACCGCCTATGGCCGGCGGATGGGACGCACCCTCTTCCTCGTGAACGAGGTGGAGCAGATCACCGGCGATCTGCGACTGACCGAACTGGGGGTGAGTTACCTGGCCGACAATGCGATCCTGTTGCGCTACGCCGAGACTTCGGGCCGGATCATCCGGGTGATCGGGTGCCTCAAGAAGCGCCTGGGGGATTTCGAGGCCGATCTGCGGGAGTTCCGGATCTCCCCCGACGGCCTCGTCGTGGGGGAGCCGCTGAGCGCCTTCCACGGTCTCCTCACGGGGATGCCCCGAACCCGAGGGGGGGAGGCGTAGCGAGGAATGCCAGGAGCGGAAAGCACGATCGTCCTCCTCTTCTCGACGCGGTCCGATGAGCGTCTTTTGACCGACTTTCTCGAAAGATCCCCCTACCGCGTGCGATGCCCGACGGGGGGGACCACGCTCGAGGAACTCCTCGAGGGGGTGGATCTGATCGTGGCGGACGAACGGTCGGCCCGGCGTTGGGGGAGGGAACTCCTCGCGCGCAAAAGCGCGGAGAAGATCTTCCTCCCCCTCCTCGTCGGGCTTTCCTCCGGCCGCGATGCCACCCCCTGGCTGGCGGCCGGTTTCGATGACGTCCTGCGCCTTCCGATCTCCCGCCGGGAACTCGGCGCCCGGCTCTCCGCCTTCCTGCGCCTGCGCGCCCACGCCCTCGCCCTGGAGCGGCGCCGGGAGGCCACCCTGAGGGAAGCCCAGGAACGCTGGCATTTCCTCTCCGAGGCGGGGATCGACGGAATCACGATCCACGAGGGGGGGCGCATCGTCGATGTCAACGAGGCCGGCCTGCGAATCCTCGGGTACACCCGACAGGAACTGATCGGAATGCCCCTCGAACGCATCTGTCACCCCGACAGCCTCCCCACCATCCTCGAACGGGTGCGCAGCGGAAGCGAGGAACCCTACGAAGTGATCGGCGTCCGGAAGGATGGAACGACCTTCCCCTGCGAGCTTCGGCCGCGCAACCTCCGCTACGGGGGGAAGATGGCGCGCCTCGTCGTCGTCCGGGATCTCACGGCGTACAAGGCGGTGGCCGAGAGGGTCCGGGAGCTTCATGCCGCCAACCGCCGGTACGCCGAGGCGATGCGCCGCCTCGAGCAGGCCAACGCCGATCTCACGACCTTCGCCCAGGCGATCTCCCACGACCTCAAGGCGCCCCTCCGCGCGGTCCTCGGATTCTCCGAGATCATCGCGGAACGCCACCGCGACCGCCTCGACGAGGAGGGACGCCGCTACCTCGGCCACATCCTGACCGGAGCGCGGAACATGGAGCGGCTCATCGACGATCTCCTCCGATACGCCCGTCTTGGACGCCGCGGGGTGAAGCGCGTTCCCGTCTCCCTGGCCACCCTCTTCGCCGAGGTGCGGCGGACCTTTGCGGAACGGATCGAGGCGGCCGGGGGAACGATCGAGATCCCGGCGGGACTCCCCGTGATCTCCACCGATCCCACGCTCCTTCGCCAGATTCTCGTCAACCTGATCGAGAACGCCCTCGCCTACCGCCGCCGGGAGGTTGCGCTCCGCCTCGAAATCGGTTACAAAAGGGAAGGGGGGGAGATCCGCCTCTCCCTTTCAGACAACGGCCTCGGAATTCCCCCCGAGTTCCGGGAGAAGGTCTTCGAACTCTTCCACCGGCTCCACAACGCTTCGGAAGTTCCCGGCACCGGGATCGGTCTGGCGCTCGTCAAACGGGGGGTCGAACTCCTGGGGGGACGGGTCTGGTTCGATTCGACCCCGGACGTGGGAACGACCTTCCACGTCGCGCTCCCCGCCCTTGACGGGGAGAAGGATTCGTTGATGGGTCGGCTCCGCTGAATTCCTTGAACGCATCCATCGGATCGACGGATCCTCGCACCCCTGAAACGTCGATCCACCACAGCCCTGCACAGCCGATCCCGTCCAGGGAGTATCGTATCCGCTGGAAAATTGGCAGGCATGCCTCCGGAGCGGTGGTTACGCGAGGGACCGCAGGGATCTTCGAGGAGTATTCGATGTCTGAAGTGATCCGGGTTCTGCACGTCGATGATTCCGCCGCCGACCGGGCGCTCGTACGAGACGCCCTCGAACGGGAGACGGAAGGGTTCCAGGTCTTTCAGGCCGAGAGCCGTACGGATCTCGAGGCACGGCTTGCCGAGAGAGCATATGATGTCGTGCTGAGCGACTTCCACCTCCCCGGCCTCGAAGGCTTGACGGTGATGCGCATCGTCCGGGAGAAATGCCCCGATCTTCCCGTCATCATCCTGACCGGCACCGGCTCGGAGGAGACGGCGGTCGAGGCGATGAAGGCGGGCGCGGCCGACTACGTGATCAAGACCCCCCGCCATATCCGGCGGCTCCCCTTCTCGATCCGCGCCGTCCTCGAACGGGTCCGCCTGGAGGCGCGCAACCGCGCCTACGCGGAGGCGCTCCGGGCCAGCGAGGCGCGCTACCGCTCGATCGTGGAGAACGCCTGCGAGGTGATCCTCGTGGCCCAGGATGAACGGATCCGCTTCATCAACGGGCGGGTTTTCGACGTCCTCGGCTACCGGCCCGAGGAGATGATCGATCGCCCCTTCGTGGACTTCATCCATCCGGAGGACCGCGTCCTCGTGCTCGAACGGCACCGGCTCCGGATGCGCGGAATGTCCTCCGAACCCCGCTACCCCTTCCGTGTGCTCCATCGTACGGGGAAAACGAAATGGGTCGAGACGAACATCGTTCCGATCACGTGGGAGGAGCGTCGCGCAACGCTCAACTTCCTGCGGGATATCACGCGGGAAACGGAGGCGCGGGAGGAACAGGAGCGGCTGCGCCGCCAGCTCCAGCAGGCCCAGAAGCTCGAGGCCCTGGGCCAACTCGCCGGGGGCGTGGCCCACGACTTCAACAACATGCTCAGCGTGATCATCGGCTACGCGGAACTGGGGCTCAAGCGGAGTGATCCCCTCGACCGGCTTCATCGCCATTTCCAGGAGATCTTCCATGCCGGTCTGCGCTCCCGGGAGATCACGCAGCAACTGCTGATCTTTGCCCGCAAGCAGGAGGCCACCCCCCAGGTCATCGATCTCAACGAGCGGGTGGAGGGGATCCTCAAGATCCTGCGCCGCCTCATCGGTGAACAGATCACCCTGACCTGGCGCCCCGGCGAGGATCTCCGGCCGGTGCGGATCGACCCGGTCCAGATCGAGCAGATCCTCGTCAACCTCTGCGTCAATGCCCGCGACGCGATCGCCGGCCACGGAGAGATCACGATCGAGACGGGGGGGGTGCGCGTCGATCGGCTCTACCATGCGCAGAACGCCGAAGCGGCCGAGGGGGACTACGTGCGTCTCTCCGTCCGGGACGACGGCTGCGGGATGACAGGGGAGACCCTCGAACAGATCTTCGACCCCTTCTTCACGACGAAGGGGGAAGGAGAAGGAACGGGACTCGGACTCTCCACCGTCTACGGGATCGTCCGGCAAAATGGGGGATTCATCGTCGTCGAGAGCGAACCGGGGGAAGGGACGCGCTTCGATGTCCACCTCCCCTGCCACGAAGGATCCCCCTCGGCGCAGAGATCGGAAGGGAGAGGCGACTTCCCCCATGGAACGGGAGAAACGATCCTCGTCGTCGATGACGAAGCCGCGATCGTAGAACTCAGCGAGAGCATCCTCCTCGATCTCGGCTACGACGTCCTCGTTGCCAACACCCCAAAGGAAGCCCTCGATGTTGCCCGGAGGCATTCCGGCCCGATCAACCTTCTCCTCTGCGATCTCGTCATGCCGGGGATGAGTGGCCTCGATCTCGCCGGGCAGCTTCGTGCGCGCCACCCCTCGCTCAAGCTCCTCATGATCTCGGGGTATCCCCCCGATACGCCCCACCTGCAGGAAAAGATCGGTGAGGGAGTCCATTTCCTCCCGAAGCCCTTCTCCGTCGAGGGGCTGGCCGAAAAGGTTCGAGAGGTGATCGACGGCTCCCCTTGACCGGAGGGAGGGCTCGTCTCCCTCCCGGTCCGGCCCACAGCCATCTGTCGCTCCTCAGGAACCGCCCAGAGAGACCTGCGGCTCGGGCATCACAATTTTGACGTGCGCCCCCGCGACTTTCCATTTTCGTCGAAGTCGTGTATAGTCGTTGATCAGCGAGGATGACGCCGATGGAGCGTCTCGTGTCGGAGGATCCCGTGACATCGTGGGATTTCCGGCGTGACGAGGAGCGCCGCGCACTTCTGTGCCTTCGAGCGCCTGCTTGGGGGCGGTCCCCGTTTTTCCACTCATTCCTCCCGGTGAAGCGCCGTTGCGTCGGCCACCGGTATCCCGGATGCGAACGATGAGAGTCTATGCAATCGAACCGGACAAATTGCCTCGATTTTTCGATCGAGTCCGGCATCCATCCTCGATCTACGAGGCGCCGCGGATCGATCTCGTCTTCTCCGAGATCCTCCGGGTGGCCGACCAGTTCGTTCCGAGCGAGGCAGGATCGATCCTCCTCGACGATCCGGAGATCAAATTCGAGAAGGGGGAGCAGAGTCCGGAGAACGAACTCGTCTTCATCGCCTGCTTCGGCGAGAAGGCCGCCGGCCTTCCCGGCACCCGTATCCGTGCCGACCGGGGGATCATCGGGCAGGTGTACCGCTCCGGAAGAGCGTACATCAGCGAGGATGTCCGCCGGGACAAGCACTTTTTCCGGAAACTCGACGAGCAGACGAAGTACGACACCCATGCCGTGATCTGCGTGCCGATCAAGATCGCGAATTCGATCTGCGGCGTCCTCGAACTGATCAACCGGATCGGTCGGGTGCGCTTCACGAAGCAGGAGCTTGCCCTCCTCGAGATCTTTGCCCGCTACATCTCCACCTCGATGCAGAACATCCTCGATGCGAACCGGCAGCGGGAACTCGCCCGGCGCGACGACCTGACCGATCTCTACAACGACCGCTACTTCTTCTACCGGCTCGATGAGGAGATGCGTCAGGCCCAGGAGACGCAGAGCGACCTTTCCCTGATCTTCCTCGACCTGGACAACTTCAAGCAGGTCAACGACCGGTACGGTCATCTCTCGGGGAGTCGTCTCCTGCGGGAGATGGGTGGGCTGTTGCGGGGGATCGTCACGGACCGGAAGTGTACGATCGCCCGGTACGGGGGGGACGAGTTCGTCGTCATCGCTCCTGGCTACGGGCCGGAGGAGGTCTTCGCGCTCGCCGAACGGATTCGTGCCGGGGTCGAGCGCCACACCTTCCTCGATGCCGATCTCGGCCCCGATGAGCCGCGGTTGGCGATTTCCGGGGTGATCACCACGAGTATCGGCGTAGCTTCCCTCTCCGTGGAGCGCCTCTCCGGTCTTCCGCCGAGCCATCGGAAGAACGAGTTCGTGCGGCTGGCCGACATGGCGATGTACCGCGCGAAGGAGGGGGGGAAGAACCGCGTCTGCAAGGGGGAATGATGGGATACCTCGTACCGAAGATCCTCTCGGCGGAGTTCCTCAAGAGCGCGGAGTTCCCCGCCGATTTCCCTCGGCTCCCCGGTCCGGAGTTCGCCTTTGCGGGGCGTTCGAACGTGGGGAAGTCTTCCCTCATCAACACGCTGCTTCACCGCAAGAAGCTCGCCAAGACGAGTACGACGCCGGGCAGGACCCGTCTCCTCAACTTCTTCCGGATCAACGGCAGGGTCACCTTCGTCGATCTCCCCGGTTACGGGTATGCGAAGGTGCCGTTGAGTGTCCGGGAACGGTTCGTCCGGATGATCGCCGCCTACCTCGAAGTGCGGGAGGACCTCAGAACGGTCGTCCTCATCCTCGACGTTCGTCGCGATCCCACGGCCGAGGATCTCGACTTCATCCGAGCGGTCCGTCACTACGGCCGGGATCTCCTCCTCGTGGCCACGAAGGTGGACAAGTGCGGTCGAAACGAAGTCTCGCGGCGTCTTCAGCGGATCGCGGCGTGCCTCGAAACCGACGAAATCCTCCCCTTCTCCTCCCTGACCCGTCAGGGGCGTCTCGAACTCCTCCACGCCCTGGAAGGGCGGATCCATACCCCTTGAGTCCCACCGAGGTGTAAATCTTCTGCGTCGGCAATCGACCTCGATGGGAGATCGCTCGCCGGAGGGCAGGTGGAACACTTCCCGTCATTTCGGGTGATCCACCCCACCGCCCCCTATTGGTTCCCTGATACGCCTGCGTGGCTGGCAGGGTCGCTAGCGCTGCCCCGGTGGGATCGTCAGTCAGCCCAGAATGACTCCGACCTCACCGGGCCGGGTGCAGGCATCCGTTTCCTGGAGGATTTCCCATATCTGGAAAATTTCTTCATCCCCTCTGCCGGTCAGCCTCCCTCCGCGGTATCGGCAGAAATCGTGTCGGGAAGCGTGGAGAACCAACGGCTCGGCCATCCCGTGGATCTTCATCCACGATCGCCATGAAATCGAAGGGGAGACTTGATTCCGGTCCAGAAATTGCTTATAATTCGAACAGCGTCACGTCACCTCCACGAACGTAAGGCGCCTCGAGTGATTGGATCGTGCGATGAACAGAGCGGAAAAAAAGCGGTATGGCAAGATGAATCGAACGGATCGAGAGACGCAGCACTGCGGATTCAGCGGATTCATTTCGGAAAAGAACTGGAAGGAAATCGAAGAGGCTTTTCCAGGAATCTACAACTATTACAAGAAGTTGCGAGAGAAGCCCAAAACGTTTCTCGAGCTTCAGTGGCGCTTCGTCACCTCGAAGTGAGGGGTGTGCGAAGATTTGACACACCTGTCAGAAAAGTCTACACACCTTCCCCTCCCTTTCCCCGTCGTCTCCTTTTCGAGCGTTGCGTTCATCTCTTTTTTTCGGATCCTTCGTGATCCATGGGGGACTCCCCCCTCTTGAGAGGAGAAGGGGGCAGGACGTGGGGTCCGTCAGGTGTTTTGCCTCCGGGATGCGATCGTGCTACGCTGGGCGTGAAGAGAAGACGCTCCGGAACCGGGTGGCAAGATGGCGCTGACGACCCTCCTCGTTCTTTCGATCTTTGTAGCGGGGTGCATCCTCCCCTTTCGGAATCCCTTCTACGGTACCCTTGCCGTGATCGGGTTCTACTTCCTCAATCCGCCGAACCACTGGTGGGGAGAGGAACTGACGACGATCACGGGTCCCCGCTGGCAGTTCTGGCTGAGTATCGCCCTCCTTGGGGGATTCTTCCTCAACAAGTCGAAGTACGCCGAAACGGCGGGGCGGATCCGGTTCCTCAACAAGTGGCTCGTTCCCTTCCTCTTCTTCTCGGTGCTCACGATCCCCCTCGCCGTGGTCTCCGAAGAGGTGGCCCGGGAGGCCACGCTCAAGCTCGTCAAGATCCTGATCTTCACCTATGTGATGGTCCGGACCTGCCGGACGTGGCGGGAATTCGAAATCCTGTGGGGGGTGATCCTGCTGGGGAGCTTCTACTTCGGGTGGGACGCCTTCATCTATAGCCGGACGGTCGGCGGACGGGTGGAGGGGGTGGGGGGACCCGATTGCTCGAACGCGAACCATCTCGGCGTCTTCCTCCTCCTCGTGCTGCCGATGGCGGGATTGTGGGTCGTGCGGGGGAAACTCTGGATGCGGACGATCGCGATCCCAAGCGCGCTCTTCGCCCTGAATGCGCTCATCCTCACCCAGAGCCGCGGGGCGTTCCTCGGCGCAGCCTTCGCAACGCTCATCGCGACCCTCTTTGCCCCTCCGAAATTGCGAATGCGAATCCTCGTCGCTGCGGTGATCGGGGTCGTGGCCTTTCTTCATCTGACGAACGAGGAGTTCTGGCAACGGATGGAGACGCTCGACAACGTCGAGGAGGACGCCTCGGCGAACACCCGCCTCATCATCTGGAACGCGGCATACCGGGCGATGAAGGATCACCCGCTCGGCCTCGGAGGGGAGAACTTCCCGCTGGTGAGCCAACGTTACGAACCGAGGTTGCAGATGAAGCGGGCCACACACAACACCTGGCTCCAGGCGGGCACGAGCATCGGATGGCCAGGTCTCTTCACCTTTGTCGGCCTCCTGGCTTCGGCGAACCTCACCTTCCTGAGGCTGACCCGCAGAAAGGACCTCCCCGAGCTGAGCCTCGCCGCGATCGCACTTTTGTGTGGCTTCTCCGGGGCGCTTCTCGCCGCGACCTTCACCTCCCGCTTCTACGGCGACGCGATCTACTGGTTCGTCGGAATGGCATGCATCCTGAGAGGGCTGGCACAGCGCGCCACTTCCCCCCCCCCCCGGGCAGAATACGCCCCGGCAGGGAAGGCCCGTCAGCGGGGACCCGTCCGGATCGGAAACCTCGTGCTCCCCGAGAAACCGTGGTGGCTCAAATGACCCGGAGACGAAGGGGGGAAGGGAAGACCCGCCACCTTCTCCTCCTCATCGGGTACGGCGCCGTTGCGTTCGCCGCGGGATTCCTCCTTCACCGTTCCGGTCTGGTGTGGCGAATCCGCCATCACTTCGCGTCCCACAGCGAACCCCTCCCCTCCGTGGCGCCGGTCCTGCGCCACGACTTTCGCCGCCTCTCCGCGATCGTCCCCCGCTACCACGCCACCCCCGAGGATCTGAAGGCGTGGGACACCTTCGTTGCCGAGGCGCGCGAGGCCCTCCGCAACCTCCTCCACCTCGACGCTCCCCTCCGCCCCTCCCAGGCCCGCAAGGTCGGGGAAGAGATGCGGCCCGGCGGCATCGTCGAGGAACAATGGCGCCTCCGCGTGGCCGACGATCTCGAGATTCCGCTCGCCCTCTTGCGGCCATCCGGCCTGAGCGCACCGGCACCGGGCGTGATCTACCTCCACGGCCACGGGCCGGGAAGCAGGGGCGCTCTCGGCGAGATCGAGGACTATCACCAGGCCGGAGCGGTGGAATTGGCCCGACACGGCATCGTCGTGCTCGTCCCGGAACACCGGGGTTTTGGGGAGACCGGCGCGACGGGGTGGGGAGACGATCCGGTCCACATCCTCGACATCCGGATCCACCTCGCGCTTGGCCGCCCCCTGCTGGGCCGTTTCCTCCAGGATGCCAGCGCCGCGCTCTCCTTCCTCGCCCGCCGCCCGGAGGTCGATGCGACGCGGCTTGGCGCAAGTGGCGTCTCCCTCGGCGGCGTGCTCGCCCTCTTCCTCACCGCCCTCGACCCCCGGATCAAAGCCGTGGCCGCCAGCGCCGCGCTCCAGAACCAGCGTGATCTCCTGCGCCGCCTCCCCCCCACGGCCGATCCCCTCACGGAGTTCGACATCCCCGGTTTCCTCACACACTTCGACTTCGAGGACGTGGCCGCACTCGTCGCCCCCCGGCACCTTCTCATCGATCTCGATCCCAGCGATCAGCGCCTCTATCGATCCCCCTGGACCCATCTCGAAAGGGTGTACCGGACGCTGGGACGTCCGAAACGGCTCACCCTCCATCTCCACGACGGCGGACATCGCCAGAGCGCGCCGGTCGTGGCCGCCTGGATGGCAGAAGTGCTCCGAAACGCTTCCCCCGAAACCGCTCCGCCTCCAGGTTGACAGGAAAAGTGAAACGTGTTACAGAATAGAACATGTTTCACTGCAACCAGGAGAAGCACCATGGGTCGTGCCGCTGCAATCGAATGGAAGCATACCGGGGAGAGGGCGCCGCTCCCCCCCCTCGTTTCGGGATGGCCGCTCGTGGGGAACCTCGTCCCGATGATGCGGGATCCCCTCCCCTTCCTCCTCGCTGCCCACCGGGAGTACGGACCCGTCTTCCGGGTTCGGGCGATGAACCAGGAGATCGTGGTCCTCGCCGGCGTCGAGGCGAACCAGTTCGTGGCCCAGCACGGGGCGAAGCACCTCGAAAACCGGGAGTTCTGGAAGGATTTCGGGAAGGAGGTGGAGGCGAGTAACCTGCTGCACATCGTGGATGGACGGCTTCATGCACGCCTCCGGAAGGTGATGAAGCCGGGGTTCTCTGCGGCCACACTGGCGCGGCAGATCCCCCTCATCGTGGGGACCACGGAGCGAATCGTCGCCACATGGCAACCGGGGGAACGCATCGAGGTCGTTCCCTTCCTGCGGCGGCTCGTCACGGAGCAACTCGGTCTGCTGCTCGCCAATCGGGCGCCTGGCCCCTACTTCGAGGATCTGTGGTGTTTCATGACGACCCTCCTCAACGTGACGGCACTCAAGAAGTGGCCGCGGTGGATGCTCTACCGTCCGGCCTACCGCCGCGCGAAGCGGCGGATGTGGGAGTTGGCGCAACTCGTGATCGACGAGCACCGGCAAGGCCCCAAGGAACGCGATCCCGATCTCATCGATGACATCCTGGCCGCGGCGGCGCGCGAGCCCGACCTTTTCCCCCCCTCGGAGTTGCGGATGGTCGTGCTGGCGCCCTTCATCGCCGGTCTCGACACGGTGGTCGGGACGATCTCCTTTCTCCTCTACGCGCTCCTTACGCACCCCGATATCCTTGCCCGAGTCCAGGCCGAAGCCGAGGCGGCGTTCGCCGACGGTCCTCCTCCGGTGGATCGTCTGCGCAGGATGACCGATCTGCACGGGGCCGTGATGGAGACGCTACGCCGCTACCCGGTAACCCCGGCGATCCAGCGTGGGGTGTGCGAATCGTTCGAGTTTGCGGGGTGCCGCGTGGAGGCGGGGAGTCTTCTCCTCATTCTGACTGCGGCGCCCCACTTCCTTGCGGAGTACTACCCCAACCCCGAGCGTTTCGACATCGAGCGGTACCGGGAGCCGCGCAAGGAACACCGCAAGCCGGGGGTCTTCGCCCCCTTCGGTCTCGGTTCCCACACCTGCCTCGGTGCGGGGTTGGCGGAACTCCAGATCATGCTCACCACGGCAACCTTGTTGGCCCGGGCCCGGATCGAACTCGACCCTCCTGACGCCCCGCTTCGCAAGAAGATCAACCCCCTCCCTTACGCCGATCGTCTCTTCGTGCGCGTCGATCCTCTCCCTTCGAAGGGGAGACCCCACTGAAGGGATCCCCCCCGATCCGCTCCCCGAGCATCCGCACTTCGATCTCGATGCTTCGCTGCGGTTCGGGATTGCGCAGGAGATTTCGATAGACGAGGAGATGGGTCTTCTGGAAGAAAGGGTGGTTGCTCCGCAGCGGAATCGAACGCTCGAGACGGAAACGTTCGGGATGCGTGGCAAGAAGCTGCCGGAGGCGATCCGCTGTCGGATTTTGCCGGTAGAGATAGGGAGACTCCACGACGAGATAGGCAGGATCGCAGGCAAAGATGCGCGCGAGCATCTCCGCTTCGTCCCGGACGTACTCCCGGTATCCGAGATTCGTGGGGGTCAGCACGCTGAAGAAGATCTTGTCCCCCCGCAGCACCCACCATCGACGCTCCCCATCCAGCCGCCCGATCTGATAGATGAAGTTGCCGTCGAGCCAGCCGTCGAAGAGCACGAGGGGGCGGGGATCGGGATGACGCACGATGTGCCGGGCCGCCTCCGCGTAACCGTGCAGGTAGGGCGCCGGTCTCCGAATCCCGGAGAGGAGGGCGCCCGCAAGGAGGAGAAGGATTCCGAACGATCCCACCCCTCCCCGCCGCACGAAGGTCCGCACCCCTACCGCACCGAGAAAGGCAAAGGCCGGCGTCCAGTAGATCGTGTGCCGCACTTCGAGTTCCGCCATCGCGGAGAAGGTCACCCACGTCGTCCCGATCAGGACGAGATGAGGGAGCGCTCGGGAGGATCGCCCCTTTGCCACGATCCCTCCCAGACCGGCCAGGACGAGCACGACCCCACACCACGAGATCTGATCGGGAATGTGCCGAAGGTAGAACCCGAAGTTCTCCAAGGCAAAGAGGTGCGTCGAACCCTCCGTCATCGTCTCCGTGGCCTGCCGGAGGTGAAACGCACCGATATGACGCACCATGAAGAGGGTGTAGGGGAGCGTGAGGAGGAGCCCCAAACCCGCCGCGGCCCACACCTCCCTTCGCAACAATACCCCGAGTTTCCTCCGAAGCAGCAGCAGCAGCAGGAAAGTCGGGAGGAGAACGAAGGCGTCGTAGCGCGTCAGAAAGGCCAACGCGGAAAACAACGCCGACAGGAAGAGGTCACGCCGCCCCTCCCCCTCCAGATGGCGCACGAAGTGATACAACGCGGCCAGGGAGAGCCCGAGCGCCGGCACTTCGAGCATCACCTGCCGGGAGAGGGCAAAGACGATCGGAAAGAGGAGGAAGAGGAGGAGCGCCACGGCCGCCGTGCACGTGTCCTCCGAAACACGCGCGAGCGCAAAGAGATACCCCCCCGCCAGCACCGCAAAGAGCCCCACCGTCACCTTCCCCGTCAGGAGGCCGGCCCCGAAGAGCCCCATCATCCCCCCCTCCACCACGTGGAAGAAGGGGGGCCACACGAGCAGCCCGAGCGCCGGGGCGCGAAGATAGTACGCCTTGGCATACCCCAGCGGGTCGGAGAAGGGAAGATCGCGCAGGAAGTCCCGAAAGAAAATTCCGGTCAGAAGGTGCCGCGTCTCGTCGTTGTTGTAGAAGGGCTCACTCGGCACGGCACGCCAGAGATGCAGGAGGAGAACCCCGCCAAGGAGGAGCACGAACGTGCGCCATGGCCTCCTCTCGATCCGTTCTCCGAGCGATCCCCCAGCGAATTTCACGGCTTCCCTCGATCCTGCCAGGTCGTTCCCTTTCGCCAAGGTAGGACACCCCGGAAACGATGTCAATCCCCGTCCCACCAGAGATTCCTCGGGAATTCCCGATGTTGACAGGAATGAATCCGATCTGATAGGTTGAAAGAGATCAGGGGATTTCCCGTTCCATGGAGTCCGGCGATGATTCATGAGGCAGTGCTTCGCATCCTGACCTGTGCGGTCTGTTCCCACCCGGAACTCGAACCGGTGGCCCAGGGGCCGGAGGGGCTCGTCTGCCCGGCCTGCGATCAACGCTATCCGGTCAAGGAGGGGATTCTCGATCTCTACCTCGATCAGCCGGTGGCCCAGGAGAGCCGGGACGTGATCCGCCTCTTCGACGAGCGCTGGGGGGAGGCGTATCACTTCCTCTCCTCCCATCCGATCCTCTGCTACCCCTTCTTCCGGGTCATGTGGCGCGTGCCGGTCTTCCAGACACTCTACTACTTCCGGAAGATCTTCAGCGCTCCCCCCCCGGGAGAGCTGCTCATCGATCTGCCGGTGGGGGGAGGAGCAGCCTTCCACTGGTTCGCCCGCTGGAAGACCCCCCCCCACGTCGTGGGGATCGATCTGTCGTGGGAGATGCTCAAACGAGCCGACCGGACCCGCCGGAAACTCAGGATGCGTAACGTCACGCTTATTCGCGCGGATGCGACGAGACTTCCGATCCGGGACGAGAGCGTGGAGACCGTCTTCACCCTCAACGGCCTCCACTGCATCCCCGACAAGAAACGAACATTGCTCGAAATCGCCAGGATCCTCGTTCCCGAAGGGCGATGCTACGGAACGAGCCTGGTCGTCCAGATCCACCGCTGGACCGATTTCGTCTTCCGGAAGATGGAGGAGCGGGGGCTCCTGGCGCCGGGGGTCACGAAGGAAGAACTCCAACGGATGCTCGACGAAAGTGGACTCACCCTCTGGGAGGAGGAGACGGCCGGAGCGCTCCACTGTTTCGTGGCGCAACGCCCCCCCTATGCAGCCCAGGAACCGTAGTTCCGGCCGGGGAGGAGGAACGCGCGCGACGCGCTCGTGGCCCGATTTCCCCCTCCGGCCCTCACCGGCGCCCATCGGGGCGTTCCCTGAATCACTCGACCTCCGGGGCCGCTTCCCCTCGACCGGCCCGTCGCCAGAGCCCCGGAGAGTGTTTCCACCGGATACGACGATGTGTGACAGCGGAAAACCGCGGGAAGAGAAGCCGGAGGCGTTCCAGGCGGAGCTGCGGGAACCTGGGGGGCACTCCTCCGATCGTCCTGCCCCTTCTGGCGACGATCGTCCCGGCTTCTCCACGAGCGACATCTTCGTCTCGGGAGAGCGTGTGCAAGGGGGGGCATCCTCCCCGGATTCCTCCGGCGTTCCCCTCCGCTACCGCACCCTCATCGATGCGCTCCCCCACGTCGTCTGGCTCGCCACAAGGGATGGGAGGATCGTCTATCAGAACCAGGCCTGGGAGCGCCTGGCCGGCCCTTCCTCCGCGGTGCGCCCCTGGATGGAGTGCCTCCACCCCCGCGACCGGGAGCGGGTCTCCAGGGAATGGAACGCGGCGATCGCCGCTGGAACACCCTTCCGGTGCGAGGCCGCCATCCTGACCGCCGGCGAGGTGGGGCGCACGATCGAAGTCGTGGCGGAACCGATCCTCGATGGCGGAGAAGCCTACCACTGGGTCGGCGTGCTCACCGACATCACGGAGCGGAAGGCCGCAGAGGAACGCCTCCGGCACTGCGCGATGCACGATGCGCTCACCGGGCTCCCCAACCGTGCCTTCTTCCTCGAACGGCTCGAACAGGTGGCGGCCCATCATCGTCGCGATCCAGGGGCGCACTTTGCCGTCCTCTTCCTCGATCTCGACCGCTTCAAGATCCTCAACGACTCGCTGGGGCATTCGGCCGGCGATCTCCTCCTCCAGGAACTGGCGAAACGGCTTCGCAGGTCGCTCCGGCAGGAGGATACCCTGGCCCGGATTGGAGGGGACGAGTTTACGATCCTCCTCGAACGGATCAAGGGCATTCGCGATCCTGTCCGGGTGGCGAAGCGAATCCATCGGGCACTCGCCCGCCCCTTCCAGATCGAGGGAGAAGAGGTCTTCACCTCGGCCAGCATCGGGATTGCGCTCAGCTCCTCCGGCTACCGGGAGGCCCAGGAACTCCTGCGCAACGCGGACACCGCCATGTACCGGGCCAAGGAACGAGGGCAGGGACAGCACGTCGTCTTCGACGCCGAGATGCACGAACGGGCCCTCTCCTCCTTGAAGCTCGAATCCGCCCTGCGCCAGGCGGTCGAGCGCAGAGAGTTCCGCAACTACTACCAGCCGATCATCTCGCTCGAATCGGGGAGGATCGTCGGCTTCGAGGCGCTCCTGCGCTGGCCCCGCCCCCAGGGGGGGATGATCGAACCCCTCGAGTTCATCCCCATCGCCGAGGAGACCGGCCTCATGGTCGATATCTGCCTCTGGTCGTGCGAGGAGGCGTGTCGTCAGATTCGGGCCTGGCAGAAAGCTTTCCCCTTCCCCCTCTCGATCCATGTGAACATCTCGGGGAGCAACTTCGCTCAGCCCGATTTCATCGACCGTCTCGACCGCATCCTGGCAAAGACGAAGCTCGACCCCACCACCCTCAAGCTCGAGATCACCGAGAGCGTGATCATGAAGAACGCCGCATCGCTCAACGAAATGCTCGAACGGATCAAGGCACGCAAGATCAACCTCCACCTCGACGACTTCGGAACGGGCTACTCCTCCTTGAGCTATCTCCATCGCTTTCCGATCGATGCCTTGAAGATCGACCGCTCCTTCATCGGAGCCCTCCTCGAGAACGCGAAGAATCTCGCCATCGTCCAGACGATCCTGACGCTGGCGCGTTCCCTCGATCTCGAGGTGATCGCCGAGGGGGTCGAAACGGAAGCGCAACTCGAGGAGATCCGGCGCATGTCGTGCGGCTATGCCCAGGGTTACTTCTTCGCGCGACCGCTCGCCGCCGAGGATGCCGCCCGCCTCCTTGCAGCGATGCGCTAGCGTCCGGCTCGGGTGAAGGAAAGGATCCCGCGAAGGAAGGAATGGCCAGCGATGTACCTCGACGACAAGACACCCCCCAACCCGATTCCCGAAGTCACGATCGAGGCGGAGGAACTCCCCTGTCTCCTCCTCGTGCGTGGCGCTCCCCAGGGGCGGGTCTATCCCCTCGAACCGGGAAGCATCACACTGGGGCGGGAACCGGGAAACACGATCCTCCTCGACGACCCCTCCGTATCGCGGCGACACGCCCGCATCGAGGTCGCAGGGGAGAAGCCGGAGATCCAGATCGAGGACCTCGGGAGCACGAACGGCACCCTCCTCAACGGCAGACCGGTCGCCCGGCACCCCCTCTGCCAGGGCGACCTCCTCCAGATCGGCACCTACATCTTCAAGGTCACGACCTGTGACCCTACACAGGTCCATTATCAGCAGAAGATCGAAGAGCGGATCCAGTACGACGAGCTGACCGGTCTCTTCACCGTCAAGACCGTGCTCGCCTACACCCAGCAGGAGATCGCCCGCGCTCATCGCTATGCCCGCGACTTCTCCCTTCTCATCTTCGACATCGACCACTTCAAGCGGGTCAACGATACCTTCGGTCATGTCGCGGGGAGCGCGCTCCTCCGGGAACTGGGGGGGGTGATCGCCGGAACCTTCCGCAAAGAGATCGACCGCCCCGGCCGCTACGGCGGAGACGAGTTCCTCGTGCTCCTCCCCGAGACCCCGAAACGGCAGGGCTTCCTTGCCGCCGAACGGCTGCGCCAACGGATCGAGAGCCACACATTCCACGCCGACGGCCATGCGATCCGTATCACGGTCAGCCTCGGGCTGGCTTCCTTCGGGGAGGATTACGAGCCGGGCGGGGACGCGACCGCCCTCCTCAGGAAAGCGGACCACGCCCTCTATCGCGCCAAGGAAGGGGGGCGAAATCGCACCGCCTATATCGTCCGCTTCGACGAAACGATGGCGGCCAGGCGGCGCTGAAGGCTTCTGCCTCAATCCATCCGTCGTTGCTTGCGCGGCAACGGCGCCAGGCATCTTCCTTCGGAGGAAACCATGACGCGGGATTTCCCATTCCTCTCACTTGGCGTGATCGTCGCGACCCTCGGCGTGATGCTCGCCCTCTTCACCTTCCGGGACGGGCGCACCGCGATCGAGGCCTACGATCGGATCACCCGGGAGATGGAGGCGCTACGGGTCGAAACCTATCTCGAGCATCCCCTCGCCGACTTCACGTACCGGGCGGATCCCGAGAAGCTGGCGCGCTACGCCACCCTGCTGGCGCAGGAGAAACCGGGGCACCAGACCCGCATCGTGGAGATCTTCCCCCTCCATTTCCAATTGCGCAAGGAACTCGATGCCTTCTGGGCTCGCTATCGTGCGGAATACTTCGTCCCCGGGCGCGGGGGGATGACCCGCCTCAAGTGGAAGGCCCGCGAGGAGGAATTGGAGCACCTGATCGCTTCGACGCCGATCCTTCGGCTGGCCTTCACCCCTGCCCGCCCCTTTTCGCTGAAGACGTTCCTTCTCTCCCCCTTTCTACATCATGGCCATCTCCATCTCTGCGTTCAGCTCTTCTTCTTCTGGATCGTGGCCGGCTCCCTCGAGTCGCAGATCGGGCGGGGGAGACTCCTTGGGGCCTTTCTTGCCGCCGCGTACTTCGCCGCGGCGATCGGGGGCGTCGTCTTCTCCGGGGAGCGGGTCTTCCTGATCGGATTCACGGGTGCGCTCTTTGGTCTTTTTGGTCTCTTCGTCGCATACTTCGGAGCCACCCCTCTCGTCATCCATCTCGGCTTCGATGATCTCATCCTTCCCGCCTATGCGGTCATCCCCGGCTATTTCGTGATCGACGCCCTCCTGCGCATCGATGCCTTCCCCACCGCAACCTACGCGGTCCCCTGGGGGGGGGTGGCGGCCTTTGCGCTGGGTGCCCTTTCCCTCCTGCTTTTCGGACGGGAGGGGGGACTCGTCTACGCCAGACGCTCGGAGGCACGCAGGGAACCTTTGAGCCGTCAGGAGCGTAAACGAATTGCGGAACAGAACGCCGAGATCGATGAAGCCCGCAACCTCATCGCCCAGGGAGACGTGGAAAGGGGCATCATCCGGCTCAAGACGATCCTGGGGCAGGATCCCCAGAACATCCCCGCTCACCAGGTCCTCTTCGAGACCCTCTTGATGCACGGCTCGGAAGAGAAAGCCCGGCTCGAAGCGAACAAGCTCATCAACAAGTACCTCATCCTCGACCAACGCGCGGAAGCCCTCGAAGTCTATCGCACCTTCAACCTCCATTACCCCGAAGCCCCCCTCGACATTCCACGGGAGATCCTCATGGGACCCGAGGAGAGCGGATAATCCCAACGTTTCGCAACCGTAAGGAGAACGACCATGATGCATCTTCTCGTAAACTGGTTCTTCTTTTCCGTTTCCCTCTTCATCGTGTCGCGGTTCCTTCCCGGCTTCCGCGTCCGGAACTTTTCCACCGCGCTCGTCGCCTCCGCGGTCTACGGGGTCCTCTACGTCCTCCTCTTCAAGCTCTTCGCGATCATCACCTTCCCCCTCATGATCCTGACGCTGGGCCTCTTCTCCTTCGTGATCAACGCGGTGCTCCTCAAGATCACGGATTGGCTCCTCGACGACGTGGAGATCGACGGTTTCGGCACGACCCTCCTTGCCGCCTTCCTCCTCGCTCTCCTCAACGCCTTCTGGCGCTTCGTCTTCTGAGGGTGTCGGGCCGGTCATGAAATGCCCTCATGGAAGCGGATCGCCCCCATGAGGGTAGGATGACGGCGACGAGGAACGGGAAGAGGACACATCGTTTCCCTCTTCTGGACAAGAGGGTGGGCTTCTGGTACGATCGGACCGACGAAATCGTTCATCGATCGTCGAACAAGGAGAAAAGGAGGATACGATGAAGATCCGAGCGCTTCTCACGATCGTGATGTTGGCGTTCTTCCTTTCGGTCATCGTGGGACCGGGGTGTGAGCCGCTTCCAGCGATTACGATCGTATCGCCAGAGGAGGGAGAGACCGTCAGTTACTGCGGAAGCCACTTCGAGGCCACCTTTCAGAACGTCACCGAGGATCCCCCCCAGGCCGTCGTCACGATCGATGACGTCGAGATCACCGGGGACGGAGAGGTCGAGATCGGCGGAGAACGGGTGGAGATCTCGGGGTTCACGCTCAGCTTCGCCGGCGTCTTCTTCGATGCATGCGGCCTTCCGAAGGGGGATCGCACCTTTGCCGTCTCGATCACGCCGGTGACGAGTCAAGTCGGCTTCCGCGTCGTGATCGAACGCAGTTGCAAGGAACTCCTCGCTTTGCACCCCGAGGCCGAGGATGGGATCTACCCCGTGGAACTCACCGAAGGGGGGGGCCTGGTCGAAGTCTTCTGCGACATGACGAGCGACGGGGGGGGATGGACCCTCGTCGCCAACGAGGTGAACGACGGAGTGCGACACTGGAACACCCTCGAGGCCTTCACCGGCGCTTCCCCCTTCGGCTCGCTCGAGGATTTTCCCGCAGCCGACTACAAGTCTCCGGCGCACAAGCTCTTGGGTGGGAGCGATCTCATGATCCGAACCGAGGAGTACGCCGTGGCCTTCGACGATCTCCTCGGCGGGCTCTCCCTCGGGGACTACATCGCGGAAAATTGGCCCGATGCATGCGCCACGGAGTGGATCCGCTCCGGCGCGGACTACTTCGAGAACCTGACCGAGGCACAGGCGGAGATCTTCGGCTTCACGCTCCGCGGGCACGACACGAACTGCGACTGTTTCCCCGGCTGTAACGAGAACGTCGCGGTCACCTTCCTGGCCTCCTACTACTGGAACAACGGACTCGGCAATGCCCCCAACGGGCAGGATCGCTGGCGAACCCACGACCACAGCTTCCTGAAGGCCTCGAGGATCGTGCCGGTCTCCTGTTCGGGGGGCTGGCCCTGCAACGAAAATGGCGTCTACCTGAACAACGCCAACGAATGTTACGACGCTTCGTGCAAGACGCAGCGCGCCGAGGTTTACGTCCGGTAACTCGGCGGGCGGCGAGTCTCCGTCCACACTCTTCTCATCGCCGCAGGCCTCTGCCTGGCATCCCCCTCGATCCCCGAGTCAGCGAAAAAAAAAAGGGGTATGGCCGATACGCGCTTTTCGCGTCCCCCCCCCCTCCCGACTCAGGATTCGGGATCTCGTTCCCCCCTTGCCATGTCGGTTTCTCCTCGCTATGATAGGGCGCTTTCCCGATGCCACGCTGTCATCGGGAGGATCATGCCCTCGAAGAGCGGATCGACGAAGGACGGTCGGGGCATCGACGAAGGACGATCGGGTAATCAAGGAGAGGAACGAAAGATGACGGTGGAAACACGAAGATGTCAAACCCTGGTCATCGGCGCCGGACCAGGCGGCTACGTTGCGGCGATACGACTCGGTCAACTCGGGCAGGAGACGATCCTCGTCGAGAAACGGGAACTCGGAGGCGTCTGCCTCAACGTCGGTTGCATCCCCTCCAAAGCCCTCATCTCCGCCGCAAAGTTCTACGAGAAGATCTCCCAGGCAAAAAAGATGGGCATCTCGGTCAGCGGCCTCACGATCGATCCGGAAAAGCTCCAGGAATGGAAGCAAAGCATCGTGAAGAAGTTGACCGGCGGCGTGGCGCAGCTCTGCAAAGGAAACGGCGCCGCTCTCCTCCGCGGAAGCGCCCGCCTCGTGGGAAACCGGGAGGCGATCGTCACGGACCGGAAAGGGAAGGAGATTCGGATTCACTTCGAAAACGCGATCATCGCTACCGGTTCCCGCCCGATCGAGATCCCCGCTTTCCCCTTCGATGGCGAGATCGTGATCGACTCGAGCACGGCGCTCTCCCTCTCGCAGCTCCCAGGTCGTCTCCTCGTGATCGGTGGAGGCTACATCGGCCTCGAACTCGGCATCATGTACCGGAAGCTCGGCGTCGAGGTGACGATCGTCGAGATGATGGATCAACTCCTCCCCGGCTTCGACCCCGACCTCGTGGCCGTGGTGGCCCGGAAACTCAAACGCAGCCAGGTGAAAACCTTTCTCGGGGCACGCGCTGTGGGCTTCGAACGAACCGCCGGCGGGGCACGGGTCCGGATCGAACACGCCGGCAAGGAGATCGAACTCGATACGGAGAAGATCCTCGTGACGGTGGGACGGCGGCCCAACACGGAATCCCTCGGCCTCGAAGCCGCCGGGGTCCGGATCGATGAGAAAGGCTTCATCCCGGTGGACGAGCGGCGGGCCACGAACGTCCCCGGGATCTATGCGATCGGAGACGTGGCCGGCCAGCCGATGCTCGCCCACAAGGCCTCCAAGGAGGGGGAGATCGCCGCCGAAGTGATCGCAGGACGGCCGAGCGCCTACGACGTACGGACCGTGCCTGCCGTGATCTTCACCGATCCGGAGATCGCTACGGCCGGATTGACCGAACCAGAGGCACGCGCCGCCGGCTACGACGTCATCACGGGCCGCTTCAACTTCGCGGCCAACGGCCGCGCCATGACGAACCTCGAAACCGATGGCTTCGTCAAGGTGGTCGCGGAGCGCGACACGAAGGATATCCTCGGCATCTCGATCGTGGGCCCCGAAGCCTCCGATCTCATCAGCGAAGGCGCGCTTGCCGTCGAGATGTGCGCCAACGTCGAGGATGTCGCCTTGACGATCCACCCCCACCCCACGCTTCCCGAGTGCCTGATGGAGGCGGCCAAGGCCGCGATCGGAGAGGCGATCCATGCGCTCAAGTGAGACCCCCTCCCTCTTTTCGAAAGAGAGGGAGATCCAGTTCATCGACTGCGGTCTTCAGGACTACCAGGAGACGCTGGCGTTGCAGTACAGCCTCGTGGAGCGGCGAAAAGCGGGCATCATCCCCGACCACTTCCTCCTCGTCGAGCATCCACCGGTGATCACCGTGGGGCGCAAGCGCAACGCGCGCCGCAACATCCTCGATCCCGGAGGGATCCCGGTCATCGAGGTGGAACGGGGGGGGGATGTGACCTACCATGCGCCGGGACAACTCGTGGGGTATCCGATCCTCCTCCTCGAGCCCGACAGCCGGGATCTGCACCGCTACCTGCGTGATCTCGAGGATCTCCTCATTCGTCTCCTGGCGCGCTACGGCATCGGCGCGGAGCGCAACCCCCCCTACACCGGCGTCTGGCATGGGGGGCGAAAGCTCGCCTCGATCGGGGTTGCCGTCCATGCCTGGGTCACCCTCCACGGCTTTGCGCTCAACGTGAACAACGACCCCGCGGAGTTCGCGCGGATCCAGCCCTGTGGCCTCCCCGCGGAAGTGATGGGCTCGGTGGCCCAGATCCTGGGCCACCCGGTCGATCTTGCCGGGATGAAGAAGACGCTACGCGACCTCGTGTCCCCCCCCTCCCCTCCACGAACCACCCGCCCCGAGGAGACGCAGGCTTCCCCTTGCCATCTGGATGGAAAACTGCTAGATTCCCCCTCGTAGCGATCACGGAACGATCGGGTGAAGGGATCAGGAATGAAGCGAACGCAACCTCGTTCCAACCGATGGATCGGCCATGCCGTCCTCGTAACACTCCTCTTGGCAGCCACGCCCCTCCTGGCCGAAGGGCCGAGGATCAAGCTCCTCCCCCCTCGCGTCGATTTCGGAGAGGTCGTTCCCGGCAATGCGTATCAGCAGACCGTCTACGCCACGAATACGGGGGAAGGATCCCTCGAGATCGAGGAAGCCCGTCCCGATTCCCCTCACCTCACGGTGACCACCTCTGCGGAGAAGGGGGGATTCTACAAGCTCTCCCTGAAACTCTCCACCGAAGGGATGGGAGAAAGTTTCTCGGCGCACGTCCTCATCCGCTCCAATGATCCGGAGAACCCCGAAGTTCGCCTCCCGGTCACGGCCCGTCTCAAGGGATCGGCCTCCGTGGCTAGCGAGGAGGACGCCACCCCCCCGGAGAAGGAGGAGCGTGCGAAGGGACGCGCCACCACGACCCGGGAAGGGGGGCTCTCACAGGAGGAACGGGAGCGTCTCGCCGCCCTCCACACCCACACCGACGTCCCCCGCCCCCTCGAGGTTCAGGTCTTCTTCAACGGCCGGTGCCTCTACTGCTCGAATCTCGTGCGCGTCCTCAACAACCAGATCGCCCTCAAATACCGCGAGCGTGTCCTCTTCTTGAGCTACAACCTGAACTTCGAGGACGTGGCGAAACGCTACGAAAAGGCACACAAAAGCCTCGGCCTTCCCGAGGAGATCCAGATGGCCGCAATCGTGGGCAAAAAGATCATCGAGGGCTCGGACAAGATCGAAGCCGAACTGATGGATGCCATCGATGCGGCCCTTGGCATTTCGACGGAGACCCCACCGGCGTCCCCCCAACCCTGACGCCGAGCGCTCTGGCGGCCGTTCAGAAGCAGCGGGGCAGGTTTTCCGCGAAACGACCGAAGGCGTCGGAGATACAGTGGGCCCGGGCACGCAGTTTTCCGTCCCCCACTCCGGGATCGGCATCACAACCGTCGAGACGGTCGAAGAGTTCCACGAGCTGGTCCACCGCGCAGATGATCGCATCGAGGAGGGCTGCGATCATCCGCAGCAGGTCCTGAACCGCCTGGAGGACCGCCACGATCGGCCCGAGATCGATTTCATGGCCGGTGTTGCGGTCGAGCCAGCGCAGAAACGCCCGGGCGTTCTCCGCCCCTCCTCCCCGGAGGGCTGCATCCGGGTCGAAGGTGAACGTCTCTCCCCCCTCCGGCAGGGAGAGAACGATCCTCCCGTCCACGATTTCGGTACCGAGGAGGAAGACGAGTTCCCCCCCCTCGATCCATCCCAAGAGGAGGCGGCCCACCTCGATCCCGCCCACGCCTCGGGGAAGGGTGATCGTCACCCCCCGGTTGTCCGAAAGGGGAACGAATCGCGTCCCAGGCCAGAACCATCCCGCTCCGTCTCCCGCACCCTCCCTCACCTGCGCGAGGAGTGAGGCAGAGACCGGCACCGCATGGAATCCGTGGCCGGCAAGGATCTGGGGGAGCATTTCCGCCACCGCCGATACAGGACCATCGGGAGCGGTCTCCACGTCGCGGGCGAGGATCGGGTGCCCGGCACCGCCGACCCCCAGGGTGAGACCGGTAAAGGTGAAGAGGAGAAGGGTCGCCGTCCATCTCTCGATACGCTCCATCTCACGCATCCTCCTCGCTGGGACCGGTCAGCTTCC
>CAZTSL010000044.1:0-33081 GCA_964616915.1 uncultured bacterium | reverse complement strand
TTCATGCGCCGATGAAACACCGAGCTGATCCGTCGCAACGCCGCATGGAATGCCTCACGATGATCGACACTGGACGAGCGCCTCATACGTCTCCCGATTCCCGTAGGCACCCATCATCACCGGCGAAGTCGTCGTATTCGTCGATCAACCACGCACAAACCCGGTCCTCCGCCACATTTCCAGGAACGACGTGACTTCGGACAGCCAGGCCGGGCCACGATCTCTGGAGGTAGCCGTAGCGGTGAGGGTGACAGTTGTGGTAGAATCATTCTCCGCCGAGAATCGCGTTGCGTATCTCGTGGGACATACCTTCAGGGAAGTCCATTCTTTCACCGAAAGGCTGCGGGGTGTGCAGGATGACCAAGGCTCCAAGGCGGAGCGTGTCCCCCCCCGGCGGCGGGGGACACGAAACCACGGAAGTCCATCTTTTTGTTGAAAGGCGGTGGGTGTGCGCTCGATGATCGGAAAGAAGCTGCGCCATTGGTTCTCCCGGCGAAACGAGCCTGTGCAACGGGTGGAGCAGAACACGCAGGAAGCTGCGGGATCGGTCGAGGGGGTGCGATGGATCGATGCGAACCGCTCGGGATGGGGCGTCCCCCTCCTCGACATCCGCCCCCTCCTGGAACGATTCCCCCCCATGCCGGAGGATCCCCTCCAGACGAGCAACGCGCTCTCCTTCCGCTGCGACGACGGCACCGGTTTCCTCGGAATGCCCCCGGCACGTCCATGCAGGCACGAAGCGAACCTCTCCTACCGGATCGCCAAGGATCTGAGCGAGGGAGCGCTTTTCCTTCCCCGCGACGTGGAGGAGAAGTGGGCGATCTATCTGCACGCAGGGGGAATCCGCTTCATCGAGAGCTGGTCGCGGCGGCTGCGCGTCGTGGCGGAGGCGTGTATCGAAGGGGAGTTTCTCACGATTACGGGAATCGATGGTGCATTCCTTCTGGAGGGGGAATCCAGAGCCCTGACGGTGCGGATCGTGGACTTTCTCCTCCGCACGCATGCGCTGGGGATCGAGTATCCCGTACCGATTCCTCCGGAACTCCCCCCGGAGGAGGCTGCGTTCCTGGCACTTGCCACCTTTGGGCGGCGTGCCCATTTCGTGACGCGCTACGAGCTGCCGGGAAGCATGCCCCTCCCTCGACTGCGCAGCGACTCCCTTCTCCATCTCGCGGTCGCCCAGGGGGAGCGTGAGCGGGTGGCGCGCTACCTTCATCTCGGTTTCCACCGGCGGGCCCGGGATGAACAGACCCCCCTCCACTGGGCGGTCTGCCGGGAGGAGAGCGGGATGACGGCCTTCCTCCTCGAACGGGGCGCTCCGGTCGATATCCCCGGCGCCGGGGGGGAAACGCCCCTCATGACCGCGGCACGAAGCGGAGCGGTGGAACAGGTCTCGCTCCTGCTCGCTCAGGGCGCCGATCCGAATGCAACCGATGAACGCGGCTTCTCCCCCCTCCACCACGCCGTGGCCGCAGGAGAATCCCGGATCGTCGAGATCCTCCTCGAGCACGGCGCGGATCCGGAAGCATGTGCCAAAGGGGGAGAAACCCCCCGCACGCTTGCCGCTTCGGCCCACGACACAGCATGCCTCGAACGCCTGCAAGGGGGGGGAAAGGCGTCGTCACACAAGTCAAAGCCGTACCGAGACCAGGGAGAAGGATGATGCAGGGACGGAAGGAACGGATCACACTGATCGGCGCGGGACTGGCCGGCTCCCTCCTGGGGATCGATCTTGCGCGCCGTGGCTTTGCCGTGGAGATCTTCGAGCGACGCCCCGACATGCGGGTCACGGAGATCCCGGCGGGGCGTTCGATCAATCTGGCGCTCTCCACGCGGGGGATCCACGCGCTCGAGGAGGCCGGAGTTTACGATGGGATCTCTCCCCTCACGATCCCGATGAAGGGGCGGATGATCCATACGGGCCAGGGGGAATGCACCTTTCTCCCCTACGGGCGGGACGAGACCGAAGTGATCCACTCCGTCTCCCGGGGCGCGCTCAACCGCACCCTGATGGATGCGGCGGAAACCCACGGTGTGGAGATCCACTTCGACGAGCGATGCACCGGGATCGACTTCGAGCGGGGTCAGCTCTTCTTCCGGCAGGAGGTGACGGGGGATTCGTGGTCCACCTTCGCGGATCGCGTGATCGGGACGGATGGTTCCGCCTCCGCGATCCGCGCCGCCATGCTCAAGATCCCCCGCTTCGACTTCGAACAATCGTATCTTCCCTATGGCTACAAGGAATTGACGATTCCCCCCCGGCAAGGGGGAGGATGGCGGATCGAGCGGGAGGCCCTCCACATCTGGCCGAGGCATTCCTTCATGTTGATCGCGCTTCCCAACCTCGACGGGAGCTTCACGGCGACCCTCTTCCTCCCCTTCGAGGGGGAGACGAGTTTCGAGAGGCTCGACACGCCGGAGGAGGTGACGCGCTTTTTCGAGAGGCACTTCCCCGATGCGGTTGCCCACCTCCCCCATCTGGTGGAGGAGTTCTTCGGGAACCCCACGGGAACACTCGTAACGATCCGGGCCAGGCCGTGGCATGTAGGGGATCGGGCGCTCCTCCTCGGGGACGCGGCCCACGCGATCGTCCCCTTCTTCGGTCAGGGGATGAACTGCGCCTTCGAGGACTGTACGGTCCTCGGCACGCTCATCGACAGGTACCACCCCGACTGGGAGACGATCTTTACGCGGTATAGCGCCGAACGGAAGAAGGACACCGATGCGATCGCGGATCTTGCGCTCGAGAACTTCGTCGAGATGCGGGATTCCGTGGCGGATCCCCACTTCCACCTCAAGAAGGGGGTGGAACGGCGCCTCGCCGAACATTTTCCCGAAGCCTTCGTCCCCCGCTATACGCTCGTGACCTTCCGGCGGATCCCCTATTCCGAGGCGAAGCGGCGGGGGGAGATCCAGGAGCGACTCCTGGAGGACCTCTCCGCCGGGATCGAACGTCCCGAGGAGCTCGATCTCAAGCGGGCCCGCCGTCTGATCCGTCGCCGCTTGAAGGGGTTCGTGAATCCTCCGGGGGGTCGAGGAGGATGAGCGCCTCGCGACGCAGGGAGAGACGGATCTCCCGCCCCGGCCGCAGGTCGAGCTTCGCGTAGGCGGAAAGGGGGGTGTGAACCTCGATCTCCCGCGCATTGGGGAGACGCACCCAGAGACTCCGGAAACGAGACCCCGTGGTGACCGATACGATCTCGGCAGAGAGCCGGTTGTGCTGGACCGCCGGCAGGAGGGGACGGTCGGGATAGATCAGCTTGATATCCTCCGGACGAATGTAGAGGGAGACGATGGAACCGGGCTCACGGGGCTCGGGGGGAGCTGCCAGGCAGAGCCCTTCCCAGTCGAGGAGGAGCGCCTCCGCGGAGGCCGCGGTCACCCGCGCACGGAGCAGGTTGCGGATCCCCAGGATCCTCGCCCCTTCCGGGGTCGCAGGTCTATGGAAGACCGATTCGATCGGCCCCACCTGCTCGATTCGCCCCTCCCGCATCAGGGCGAGGCGATCGCCGATCGCAAAGGCGTCCTCGAGATCGTGCGTGACGCAGAGCACGGTGAGCGCCATCTCCCGCTGAAGCCGGCGCAGATCGCGCTGGAGGCGCTGGCGCACGGCATGGTCGAGCGCGGAGAAGGGCTCGTCGAGGAGAAGGAGTCCTGGTCGGGCGGCCATCGCCCTTGCCAGCGCCACCCGCTGGCGTTGTCCCCCCGAGATCTCGTGGGGATAACGTTCTGCGAGATGGTCGATATGCATCCGTTCGAGTTCCTGGAGCGCGATCCGGTGTGCATCGCGCCGCCGCCGGAGCGCGAAGGCCACGTTGTCGAGCACGGTGAGATGGGGGAAGAGGGCGAGCTGCTGGAAGACGTAGCCCACCCCCCGCTTGCGGGCGGGGAGGAAACAGGTCTTCCCCCCGCGATTGCGCTGGAAGTAGGTGATCCCGTCGAAGGTGATCCGGCCGGCGTCCGGCACGAGGAGGCCGGCGAGCGCATCGAGGGTCGTGGTCTTGCCCGCACCCGATGGTCCGAACAGGACGACGATTTCCCGGTCGATTTCGAGGGAGACGTGAAGCTCGAAGTTGTTGAGCCGCTTTTCGATATCGAGGTGGAGGCGGGAGGACATCGGGTTCATCTCTGGTCGGAGGGGCCGTTCCTGGTCTCCATGAAGCGCACCGCCCAGAGGCTCAGGCAGCCGATGAGCGTCACGAGGAGGACCATCCGGTTGGCCGTGGCATAGTCCCGGTTCTGGACCGCATCGTAGATCGCCACGGGGAGGGTCTGGGTTCTTCCCGGAATGTTCCCCGCGATCATGAGGGTGGCGCCGAACTCCCCCAACGCCCGGGTCGCGCCGAGCACGATGCCGGCCACGATTCCCCGGCGCGCCAGGGGAAGGGTGATGCGCCAGAGCACTTCCCCCTCACTGGCGCCGAGCGTGCGCGCAGCGTTCTCGAGCACGGGATCGACGTTGGCGATCGCGGCACGGGATGCCTGGAACATGAGGGGGAGCCCCACGACCGTTGCGGCCACGACCGCGGCCTGCCAGGTGAAGAGGATCCGCACTCCGGCCCAGTCGTAGAGGGGACTCCCCCGCCCGAGGGCCAGGAGGAGATAGTACCCCACGACGCTCGGCGGAAGGACGAGGGGAAGGTGCACGAGGCTCTCGAGGAGCATCTTGCCCCGGAACGCCCGGCGCGCAAAGAAGATCGCCAGGGAGAGCCCGATCACGAAGATCGAAAGCGTCGCCAGGAAGGTGACTTTCAGCGAGAGCCAGAGGGGATGGATCGTCATCGTGGCTCCCCTGCGGGGGGCGGGAGGAATCCGTAGCGCTGGAGGATCACCTGCCCCGCCGCTCCCCGGATGAAGGCCGTAAGACGCCGGGCCGCCTGCGGCCGCTTGCTGGCACGAGGAATCGCCAGTGTCTGGATGATCGGTTCGTGAAGCGTACTCGGAATCTCGATCCACCGCGTCGCCCCCCTCCGGCAGAGGGAGCGGGCCACGATCGCGGCATCGACGTTGCCCGTCTCCGCGAATTTGAGCGCCTGGCGTACGTTCTCCCCGAAGACGATCCATGAGGAGCGTTCCTTCCAGAGCCCCATCCCTTCGAGGACCTGCCGCGCGGCAAGGCCATAGGGCGCATGGGTGGGGTTGGCGATCGCGATCCGGCCCAGACGCGGAAGCGCTTCGAGCCCTTCGACCCGTGCCGGCAGGCCGGGGCGGAGCCAGAGGACGAGACGCCCCTGAGCGTAGGGCGCGATCGTCCCCGGCAGCAACAGTCCCTCCCGGTCGAGTTCCTCGATGTAGCGCCGGTTCGCCGCGGCAAAGAGATCGACGGGCGCCCCCCGCGCGATCTGCTGGGCGAGGAGGCCTGTCGAACCGAAATTGAACTGGAGCGCGATCCCCGTCTTCTGGTGAAAGGCCTCCCCGATCTCCGCAAAGGCATAGGTGAGATCCGAAGCCGCCGACACGAGGAGGGGGACCTTTCCCCTCTCCTTGCGTGTACAGCCAGGGAGGAGGAGTGCGCTACACAAGAGGAGGCATCCCATCCTGAGGGGTCCTGTCCTTCGATATCGAAATCTCGAGATCTGCATCATCTCTTTCCATCGTTCCTGCTTCACGCGCCGAGCATAGCACAAAATTCGACGATTCGCCTCCCTATCCTCCAGCGTCGCGGCACGGGGGACAGAGCGATCGCAGATCGGTACCTGGGGGAAATGACGTGGCGTGGCGGAAAGCCGGCGGGTGACAGACCGTGAGGGGGGCTGGAATTTCACACGCAATATGGTAGGGTAGGGAGGCCAAGATCGAGGATTGGAAAAGGCGTATGGGCCTTCCAGGCCAGGGAACAGGGAACGAAAATGAGTGAGTTTACGCATCTGCACCTCCATACGACCTACAGCCTGCTCGATGGAGCGATCCGGATCCCGAAACTGGTCGATCGCCTCGAGGGGGCGGGGATGACCGCCTGCGCGATGACGGATCACGGCAACCTCTTCGGGGCCGTCGAGTTCTACAAGGCGATGAAGCGAAAGGGCATGAAGCCGATCATCGGCTGTGAGGGATACGTCGCGCCGAAAGGACGCAAGGACCGCTCCAAACGCCTCTCCTATCACATGGTCTTCCTCGCCGAGAACCAGACCGGCTACCGGAACCTGATGTATCTCGTCTCGATGGGCTACAAGGAGGGGTTCTACTACAATCCGCGGGTGGACAGGGAGCTGTTGCGCAAGCATAGCGAGGGGATCATCGCCACGAGCGCCTGCCTTGGGGGGGAGCTGGCCCAGTTGATCCTCGCCGGCCGCATCGATGAGGCGCGGGAAGCGGCACGGGAATACAAGTCGATCTTTGCCCCCGGCCGTTACTTCCTCGAGATCCAGGAGAACAAGCTCCCCGAACAGCAGCGGGTCAACGAGGTGCTTCTCGATTTCTCGAAGGAACTCGATATCCCTCTCGTGGCCACGAACGACAGCCACTACCTCCAGGAGGAGGACGCCGAGGCGCACGACGTGCTCCTCTGCATCCAGACGCGCAAGAAGATCACGGACGAAGACCGCTTGAAGCATCCACACAGCGTCTACTACGTCCGGACACCGCAGGAGATCGCGCAACTCTTCTCCTACGCTCCGGAGGCGGTGGCGAACACGATGCGGATCGCGGAGATGTGCAACGTGGAACTCTCCCTCGGCAAGGAGGTCTACCTGCCGGAGTTTCCCGTTCCCTCTGGGGAGACGGTGGAGAGCCATCTCCGCAAGCAGGCGCGGGAGGGACTCGACGCCCGGCTGCGCGATCTCCCCTACCGGGTCGATCGGGAAACGTATCGCAAGCGTCTCGAGCGCGAACTCGAGGTGATCGTCTCGATGGGCTTTTCCGGCTACTTCCTGATCGTGGCCGACTTCATCCAGTTCGCCAAACGCCACCAGATTCCGGTGGGGCCGGGACGGGGCTCCGGGGCGGGAAGCCTCGTGGCCTATGCGCTCCGGATCACCGATCTCGACCCGATCCGCTACAACCTGATCTTCGAGCGCTTCCTCAACCCCGAACGGGTGAGCATGCCCGACTTCGACGTCGATTTCTGCATGTACCGCCGGGGTGAGGTGATCGACTACGTGAAACGGAAGTACGGTCCCGACCATGTCTGCGGGATCATCGCGATGTCCACGCTCAAGGCCAAGGGGGTGATCCGGGACGTGGCCCGGGCGATGGGATTTTCCGTGAGCGAGGGGGACCGCATCGCCCGTTTGATCCCGGAACCGAAGATGCAGGGGCAAAACGTCTCGATCGCGCAGGCGCTCGAGGAGGAACCACGTCTCCGGGAGGAGATGGCCAGGAACCCTCAGGTGCGCAAGCTGATCGAGTACGCGCAGGCGCTCGAAGGGCTCAACCGCCACGCCGGCTGCCATGCGGCGGGGATCGTGATCTCCGACGTCCCGATCTGGGAGCGGGTGCCGATCTACCGGATGAACGACGGCACGATCGTGACCCAGTTCGACAAGAACATGGCCGAGGAGGTGGGGCTCGTCAAGTTCGACTTCCTGGGGCTGACCACGCTCACGATCATCGACACCGCCGTGCGGCTCATCAACCGCCACCGCAAGGAGCCGCTCGATATCTCGAAGATCCCGATCGATGATCCCAAGGTCTACGAGCTGATCAGCTCCGGGGATACCGACGGCATCTTCCAGCTCGAAACATCGGGGTTGACCGACCTGATGAAGAAGCTCAAGCCGAGCCGCTTCGAGGACATCATCGCCTCGATCGCGCTCTACCGCCCCGGCCCGATGGCGCTCATGGACGACTTCGTGGCCCGCCGCCACGGCAGACAGCCGATCACCTACGACCATCCCAAGCTCGAGCCGATCCTCAAGGATACCTATGGGATCTGCATCTACCAGGAACAGGTGATGCGGATGGCCTCCGACCTGGCCGGCTACTCGATGGGGCAGGCCGATATCCTGCGCAAGGCGATGGGGAAGAAGAAACCGGAGGTGATGGCGCAACAGCGAAGCCAGTTCGTCGCGGGGTGCGTGAAAAACGGAATCGACGAAAAGAAAGCCAACGAACTCTTCGACATGATCGCCCGCTTCGCCGGCTACGCCTTCAACCTCTCCCACTCCGCCGCCTACGCGATGGTGACCTATCAGACGGCCTGGCTCAAGACCCACTACCCCGTCGAGTTCCTCGCCGCGATCCTCTCCGTGGAAAAGGAGAAATCGGAGAAGGTATCCAGATACATCGCGGAGGCGAAACGCAAGGGGATCGAGATCCTTCCCCCCGACGTGAACGAGAGCGATCTCGACTTCACCGTGGTCGGTGGGAAGATCCGCTTCGGGCTCGGGGCGATCAAGAACGTCGGCGAGAGTGCGATCTCTTCGATTCTCGAGGCGCGTAACGCCCGGGGCCCCTTCACCTCGCTTTCCGATTTCTGCCAGCGTGTCGATACGGGGAAGGTGAACCGCAAGGTGATCGAATGCCTGATCCGATCGGGTGCCTTCGATTCCCTGAAGCTGCGGCGGGCCCAGCTCTGGGAGATGCTCGATTCCGCCCTCTCCCGCGGCCAGGCGAGGAAGAAGGAGCGCGAAAGCGGTCAGCTCTCCCTCTTCGGGGAGGAGCAGATCGAAACCCACGATCCGATCCCCGAGGTCGAGGAGTGGGGGCTCACCGAGCGCCTGACCGCCGAAAAGGAACTCCTCGGCTTCTACGTCACCGGTCACCCTCTCGACCGCTATGCCGAGGAGATCGCCCTCCACGCCACGGCGACCACCGACGCGCTCGAACGCCATGGCGATGGGGAGAGCGTGACGCTGGGAGGCATGATCACGGCCCTCAAGGAGAAGACCACGAGCCAGGGGAAACGGATGGCCTTCTTCACCCTCGAGGATCTCTACGGATCGACCGAGATCGTCGTCTTCTCCGAAGTCCTCGAAACGTGCATCGAGCTGCTGCGGGAGCGCCGGGGGATCGTCGTCGTCACCGGAAAGGTCCAGTACCGCAACGAGTCGCTCGATATCGTGGCCGAGCGGATCGTCCCCCTGGAGGAGGCACACCGGCGCCGCAACGTCTGGCTCCATCTTCAGCTCGACCACGAAACGATGACCCGGGAACGGATCGGTGCGCTCAAGGAGACCCTCGCCGCCCATCCCGGCGCGTTTCCCGTGAGTCTCCACATCGTGCGCCCCGGCCACAGCGAGACGATCGTTCGCCTCCCCGAACGCTTCCACGTAACGCCGAGCGACGCCTTCCGGGAAGAGATGATCCGTTTCCTCGGCAAACAGAACCTGCAATTCCGGCCGGCGGAATCAGGCGTATGGTAGAATCGAACGAGCCGTGGAGAATCTCGATCACACGAGGGGGGCCCCAGGCCACCCCGAGGAGATCCCACCCCACCGAATGTGAACAATTCGTGAGGAACAGCGATGACGCAGCAGATCGAACGATTCGGTCATGAACCCGAACCTGGAGAACTGATCGAGCTGGCGGAGAAATCGCCTGGCAGAGCCCGGGAGATCTTCGATGCCCTTCCGCTCGAACGACGGATCGAGAAGATCCTCTCGGTGCGGGGATCCGATCGCCTCAAACTGATCTTCCTCTCCGAGGAGCCCGACAAGATCGTCCAGAAGATGGGGGACGAGGAGTTCTACTTCACCCTTCACGACATCGGGACCTCCGATGCGCTCGAACTCCTCGAAGTCGCCAGGATGGAACAGATCGAGTTCCTCTTCGATCTCGACACATGGAAGCGGGATCGGATCGATCCGCCGGCCGCGCTCGAGTACTTCCTCCTGATGGATGCCTGCGGTCCCGAACAGATCGGGCGGGTGCTCGACAACCTCGATACGGAGTACCTCATCTGCGCCTTCCGCGCCTTCTTCGAGATCGTCGTCCGGGAGGATCCGGAGGGGGAGGCCCCGACGCCGTTCACGATCGATGGCCAGTTCTACCTGCGCCCCCGGATCGAGGAGGAGAAGTTCCTGCGCATCTTCGCGGCGCTGCGCGATCTTTTCGGAAGGAATCAGCGTCGTTACTACGAGATCGTCCTCGGGATCCTCCACTCGATTCCGGCGGAGGTGGAGGAGGAGGCGCTGCGCTGGCACGAGGGGCGGCTCGAGGACCATGCGATTCCGCCATGGTCACGGGCGCGGGAGATCTACAGCACGATTCCGCTCGGCAAGGTTCCGACCTACGAGCGTCCCGTACGCGAGCCGAGCCGGGCGCTCAGCGCGTACATCGACTTCTCCGGTCGTGATTCCCTCCTTTCGCGCACGCTCCGCAAGGTGATCGAGGAACCGTGGGCCGCGGATCTCCCGATCGAGATCGTCTCCCTCCTCAACAAGGAGATGGTCGCCCGCCGCCGCCCCTTCCGGAATCCGGAATCGCGCCGGCGTTCGATCGAGGTCGTCCACGACTACCTGAACCTCGGGCTCGAGAAACTCTCCGGGGGGAGAGAGGAGGCCGCCATGGAGGTGATCCGCTCCACGCATCTCCTCCATCTCTTCCAGGTCGGCTACACCCTCGTATGCCAGCTCAAGCAGCGTGCCGAGATCCTGCGCAAGTACCTCGATCCTCTCGGAGGACGGTGGGATTTCCTCGATCCTCCCTACGATCGGCGGGTGCAGGGACTCTGGCGGATCTGGCCCGTCTACCTCGACTGGGACGAGAAATGGGGGGAAGTGGAACGCAACTTCCGTTCGATGCGGGACATCGAGCAGGTCGGTGCCGAGATCGACCGGGTGCAATCCCTCCTCGAGTGTACCTGGCGCTTCCTCTCCTTCGATCCGAGTCTCCGCCTGCGGCTCAAGCATCGCACCGGCGGCCAGGACCTTCGTCTCTCCGCCCTGCTGGCCACGGCGTTCGCCCGCTTCGTGCTCGACGAACCGGTCGAAGCGGAGCCGATCTCGCCCGCGGAGTTGAACGAGTTCCATCGTCGGGCGATCGTTCGCGACGAGAGGGGGGGAACGATCGCAGCGACCTGGAAGGAGGGGTTCCTCGCGAAACTGAGGGAACGCCTCTCCGGTGAGGCGTCCCCCGACCAGATCGAAGCGATGGCCGCCTTCATGGAGGAGGTTTGGCACCGGATTCTCGAAGAGATCGGCCGTGTCGATCCCGATCGGGGGATCGATCCCCGTTTCATTTCCGTGATCCTCGTCGAAAAGGGGGAGGAGGGGTGATGAGGGAAGGGAGCAGCGCCTCGAGCGATGCCGCCACCGTAGAGATGATCCGGCCGCTTCGGATCGGCGGGGTCAGGCTCCCGTCGAACCTCATCCTCTCCCCGATGTCGGGGATCACGAACATGGCCTTTCGCCGTCTGATCCGACGGGTCAACGGTTCCGCCGTAGGGCTGGTCGTCTCGGAGTTCATCAGCATCGAGGGGTTGAGCCGAAACTCGCTGCGTTCCCACCAGATGATGGAATTCCACGAGGAGGAGCGACCGGTCTCGATCCAGGTCTTCGGCGCGGAACCGGAGAAGATGCGGATCGCGGCCGAGATCGTTCAGGAGAAGGGGGCCGACATCTTCGACATCAACTGCGGCTGTCCCGTCCCGAAGGTCGTCAAGAAGGGGGGGGGCGCGCAGTTGATGCGGCAGATCGACAGACTCCAGCGGATCCTGCGGGCTGTTCGTCCCGTCCTCTCGATCCCCATGACCGTGAAGATCCGTGCCGGCTGGGACCAGAACTCCCGCAACGCCGTGGAGGTCGCCCAACTCGTCGAGGCCGAGGGGGGGGCCATGGTCGCCGTGCATGGCCGCACGCGGGTGGCGGGGTACATGGGGGAGGCGGACTGGGAACTGATCGCCTGCGTCAAGGAATCGGTCGGTATCCCGGTGGTCGGTAGCGGCGATGTGCGTAGCGCGGAGGATGCCCGGCGCCGCTTCCTGCAGTCGGGCGTCGATGGGATCATGATCGGCCGCGGCGCGCTCCAGAATCCCTGGATCTTCCGGGAGATCGCCACCACGCTTCGGGGAGGGGCGCCCCCCGCGCCCACCCCGGAGGCACAGCGGCGCCTCCTCCTCGAATACGCCGCGCTCCTGCGGGAGATCCTCCCCGAAAAGGCGATGACTGGAAAGATGAAGCAGATCGTGGCCCAGATCACGAAGGGGATGCGGGGCGGCGCGCGCCTTCGGGCCTCGGTCATGGCCGCCGGGACGCTCGAGGAGATCTTCGAGCGGATCGACGCCTTCGTCCCGCCGGAGGGGGGTGAAGGGAAAAGGGAGGCGGCCGGTGGGGGTCACCCCCGGTGAAGGGTGAACGCTCGCTGCCGGCGGCGTTCCTGGAGGAAAAAGAGGATCCCCTCTCCGAGCCAGTAGAAACCGAGGATCAGGAGGACCGTGAGGAAGAGCGCGCCCCTTTCGAGCGGACCGAGTTCCCAGGAGGCGCTGATCTTCATCCCGAGCGTCACGTGGTTGAGGCCGCCACCGGCCTGGGCCTGATTGTAGAGGAAGCCGATGTTCGTATCGAGGATCAGGGCGAACCCCACGATGTAGGAGAGCGCCAGGATGATCGACTCGAGGGCGTTTCGGGTCAGGAGTACCCAGAAGACCTTCCGTTCGCTCACTCCTTGCACCCGCTGGATCATGACGTAGTTCTCACCGAGGAGCGCCTCGATGCGCTCCGTGATCGTCCGGATGATGATCGGCAGGCAGAGGACGCCAAGAAGGAGGCCCGTGGCCACCGTATCGAGGAACTTGACGAGCCGCACGCCTGCGGGATCGGTGCCGAGGCGATCCCCCAGCACGAAGAGGAGGAGCCACACCACGACGACACGGGGGAGGGCCTCGATCAGACGGATCGTCTGCTGGATCCCCCCCTCGACGCCTCCGCGGTAGTAGCCGGCGAGCACCCCGAGCAGCGTGCCCAGTGTCCCCACGACGAGCGCGCACAAGAGACAGACGAGGAGGGAGTGGAGCCAGAAACGGAAGAGTTCGGGAAACTCGATGAGGAGGAGGAAAGAGAGGAGAAGGGCCAGGAGGCCCAAGGAGATCCGGATCCATGCTCGCTTCATCGTTGCATTCCTTCGATCCTGGGGTCGAGGAGTCGCTCGATCCCCCGGAAAGCCGCGGTGTAGAGGGATACGAGGAGCGCGCTCAGGACGATGCCCACCAGGATGTCGTTGGCGTCCCCGTTTCGCAGACCATAGACGAAGGTCTTGCCGATGCCGTTGATGTTCACGGAGAGTTCGACGACGATCGCGCCCCCGACGAAATAGGGCGCCTTCGTGCTCAGGAGCGGCAGCGTGGTGACGAGCGTGCTGCGCATGAGGTGGTAGGCGACCGACTCCTTCCACCGTCCTCCCCGCGGCCAGAAGGGGAGCCCCTTGGCCAGCGCCATCCGGATGAAGTTGCTCTGGAGATCCTTTTCGAGGGCGAAGGTGAGCATCCGCACGAACTCCGCCACGATGCCGTTGCCCACCGCCAGCGCAACGAGCGCCGCCATCGGCCGGTAGCTCGATTCTCCGAGATGGCCGGCGAAATGCTCCTTGAAGAAGGGAGCGATCAGGAAGATCGGAATGAGCGAGGGGATGAAGATCACCGTCTTGATCGTCTCCCGGTAGGGTCTGAGCCAGGAGAGGAAGGTGAGCGCGAGACTGACCCCCAGGGAGAAGACGTAGCTGAGGAGGAAGGCAGCGGCCGCGATCGTGAAGGTGGTCAGAAAGCGGCGAAGGGGGCTGTCGTCGCTGCCGATCCCGAGATCGATGCCGGAACGAATCCATGCATGGTGCTCGCAGAGGATCCGGGAGAACTTCGAGCGTTCGGGATTGTTGCACGCCTGCTCCGAAAGACAGAGTTGCGCCTCGCTGATCGGACGCAGCCGCTTCCAGCGACGGTGGCGGATCTGGTCGAGGTCGTAGTCGATGTAGCGCAGGAGGAGCGCCTGGGGCTCCTCTCCGCATGGGGCGGCCAAGAGACGGGGGTCGGGTGTGGCGGTCGTGTCGTAGATCAGGATGTGGACGAGCAGCGTGGCCACGTAGAGGAAGAGGAGGAACTTCCCGAACGAGAAGCCCGCAGCCAGCGCGACCTTCCCTGCGCGCAGGAGGGTCCTTCGTAGGGGACCCTGAGCTTCGTGCGGTTCGTGGATCATCGTTCGACGGCCCAGTAATCGTCGGTCTGACGGTAGACCCGGCTCCAGAACTCCGCCATCGTGCGGTTCGTGCCGAGGTTGAAGTAGGCGCCCTTGGAGAGTTCGACGAAGCCGCGATATCGCTCGTCGTCGTAGAGCATGATCCGGACGTAGGCGAGCGTTTCCCACCCCCCCGTCTCCGGGGGAAGGAGGAGGGCGTCGAAGAGGGAGAGGAGGATCTCCTTGATGAGGAAGCGGTCCGCGTTGGGGAGGGGGAGGGCGTCTGGAGCATCGGAAGGGACCGTCGCCCGGCTGAGATGGACTTCCAGGGAGAGGTCGTCCCGGGCGTCACAGTGCGCGGCCACGCGGAGGGTGGGGCGGAAACGCCGGATGGCGACCGCGCCCCCCTTTCGGGTGAGCGCCGCCAGGTAACGCTCGAGCCAGGGAAGCGCGATCTCACGCGCCCGGGCCTCCGCTGCCGCCAGGACCTGCGCGCTGCACGCCTCCTGCCGCTGTGTGATCCGCATCCGTGTCGGGTCGAAACGGATCCAGTAGCGGGTCCGGTCCCCCATCCGGATCTCGACGTAGCGCTTCGAACCTCCGGCAGACTCGGGGAGGGTTTCTTCCGCCACGACCTCGTAGCGGCCTGCGGGGATCTCGAAGTTCATCTCGAGCAAGCGTCCCCGCCCGTCGCGGCGGTAGAGGACGATCCCCTTCCCTTCGCCGATCTCCACGACGCGCGTCGCGGCATCGGCCGGATGGGGGACAGAGACGAGGAAGACCAGGAGGAGCGCGAATCCGTGCCGTTCGAACGGAACGCTCATCGAGCGGGGATTTCGGGGGGGGAAGCGTCGAAGTACCATCCTTCCACCGTGGAGAAGAAATAGTTCGGATGAATCCCGCCGGGGATCTTGAGATCCTTCACGAAATAGGCGCGTTTCGGCACCGCGAAGAGGAAGCTCCAGAGGGCCTGCCTCGTGATCTGGCGGTGGATCTCCTCGGCGAGTTCCCGCTTCTCGTTGAGGCTGGCCGTCTCCCTGTAGGAGAGGAAGAGATCCTCCCACCCCCCGGGAATCCGGGAGAAACCGCTGATGTTGCAGATCGGATCGCTCCGCCCCGGGATCGTGCAGTCCTTCGTGAGATAGTCCTCCAGCTCCCGGCGTTCGACCTTGAGGAGGACCGCGTCGAAGTCGGTGTCGTAGAAGACCTTCTGGACGAAATTCGCGGAGAGGGCCGTATTCTCGACGGAGAGGGTGATCCCGGGGAGGGGGAGCGCGTTCATCCGCGCCTTGTACTCGTTCGAGATCGGATTGGAGAGGTCGTCGGATTCATCGACCTCGGAGAGGAGGATGTAGGAGAGTTCCTCGACCCCCTTGCGTTTCATGAGGGCGGCGGCCGCCGGGATCGTCATTCCCTCGGAGAAGAAGGGGGTCGTCTCCGCCGGATCGAGTTCGAGTTCCGTGGTGAGATCGTAGCGGTTGAAGGGGCCTTCGTGGAGGAAGTCATCGATTTCCGCGCTGTTCCATACCGCGTGGGCGATCTCCCGACGCGGCATGAGATCGATCAGGGCCTTTCGGATCTCCCGGTCCTGGAAGGGGGGCCGCCGGCCGTTGAAAGCGATGGCGTAGAAGTAGGGGGTATGGTAGCGGGCGAACGAGAAGTTCCGGGAGAGCCGCTCGAAGGCGATCGGCGAGACATCGAGGAGGAAGTTGATCTCCGATCCCCCCGTGGCCGATCGCTCGAAGGTCTCCACGAGATCCTCGAGCACGGGGAAGAAGCGGAAGACGATCCGTTCGATCGGCCGCCCCGATGGAGGGATCGAGGGATCGGGCCCCTCGATGGCATCGGGGTTGCGCACCAGCACGATGTCCGTCTCGTTGCGTTCGAGGCGGAAGGGCCCGGTGCCGATCGGCCGGCGGGAGAGTTCCGCCATCCACCGCGGAACCTCCGTCAACTCGCTGGGGGGAGCCGGGAGGATCTTTACGGTGAGCAACTCCGTCACGAGGGAGAGGGGGACGTCGGAGAGCCGATCGCGCCGTAGAATCTTCCGGAAGGTGAGGAGCAGCGTCTCTTCATCCTGGATCTCCACCCGCTTGAGGAGCTTCTTCAACTGGAAGTAACGGCTCACGTTGTTGTGGATGAGATAGTCGAGGGAGAACTCGACGTCCCGCGCCGTCACGGGACGGCCGTCGTGCCAGTGGAGACCGGGACGGATCCGGATCTGAAAGAGATTCTCGTCCCGCTCGGGGGTCACGATCCGGATCGGATGGAGATCCGCAGCCAATGCACTCGTTGGCGTGATCCGGTGGACGCGGGGATCGTATTCGTAGTTCCAGAGGCCGTCGAAGATACATTCGGTGATGTAGTTCGAGAGGTAGGTGTCCGAGAGATAGGGGTTGAGGGAGTTCGTGCGATGGCTTTCGAGCACACCCACCTCGAGGACGGCATCCGAAAGGCGGCCGGCGGCATCTTCCTCCTGGATTTCCCACGGTCTCTTCTTGAAGAGGAGAATCATCAGGATGATGACGAGCACGACGCTCAAGGCGTAGATGGAGCCCTTCAACAGGTTGACGAACGGTTCATTCATCGTCGCTTTTTCCCTCCTGCTCCTTCGGGATCAGAGCGGTTGAAAGACGATACGCTCCAGGCAGCGTTCATTCACGATATTGCGGAGGATTTCGCGGTGTTTGGGGAAACGGAGCCGCAACTCGTCATAGGCGTTGAAGGCGTAGATGTCCTTCGGTCTCTTTGCCAGGGGGACGTCGTTTCTCAGGATCTCGACCCTTTCCCATTCCCTTTCGGTGAGGGGACGGGTCTCCTGGGGCGTGCTTCGGAGGAAGGCGAATTTTTTCAGGAAGATGCGCTGCTCGAAGATGCGGCTTGCGATTCTGCCGGCCAGCGCGCAGATCCCTTCCTCCTCCGATTCCGCGAAGACTTCGAGGCAGTCGGGTTCTTCCTCCGGGCAGGTGAGCCACTCCGTCCCCTTCCGGATCCGCGTGTTGAGGAGGCGGGTGTGGCGGTTGCGCTCGTCGAGTTGTGCCTCGACGTTGACGCTGAGATCGAAATCGCTCCCACGGCGGGTGTCGGTGATGATCTCGATCGCGGGGAGGGCAGAGAGCGTTTCGAGCAGGCGGCGGCGTACCTCTCCTGCAGCCAGCCGGCTTACGTTGAGTCCCGGTGTCACGTTCGTGATACGGACCTTCTTGCGTTCGAGGGCGGTGGCGCACATCTCCCGGAGTCTTCGGCGGAAGTGGAGGGGGCGATGGGGGTCGAGCCCACCGACTGCGGCGAGATGAATCGGCGAGTGGCCGGAATAGATCGCGAAATCGGGGAGCGGGCGCATCTTTCCCTCCCCCCGGAAGTGGAAGCGCTCCACGACCTGCACCTGGAAGGCGGATTCGCTCCGCTCCGCCGTGAGCTGGATGCCCCGGATGCTGCGCAGGGTACTCTCCGTGTTCCACCGTACCATCATCCGCTCCAACGGTGTCAGGTTCGCAAGGTCGCCGAAATCGAGATAGACGAGCCGATCCTCTGAGGTATTCCAATGAGGGGAGAGGTTTCTCGACACGAGGAGGAGTGTCAGGAGAAAGATGCCGGTCAGTTGCACGATCAGCCGAATCAGCCGCATGTCATCTGCAGGGGTTTCCGGTGTATTCGAGGAGCTGGAGGAGGAGGGAGAGCCGCCCATCCAGATCGAAGAGATCGAGACAGAGATCGTGCGTTTCCCGCTCCACGAGAGCTTCGAAGATCTGGAAGGAGTCTCCGGTATCGTTGCGTTGCTCCCCGGTGAGGCAGAGGAGATTCTCTCCACCCTCCTCTCCCCGAGGGGTCATCTTCATCCGGATCTCGGTCGAGGTGGCCACTTCGAGGATGACCGGCTCGTCGTAGTCGATCCGAATACAGATGGACCGGGTAGGGGGCGTGATCGTAAGGGAGCGCTGAACACCGAAGTTCTCCTGGCTCAGGACGAAGGAGATGTCGCAAACGGCGCAGGCCCCCCCTGCAAGATCGGGCGGAGTGGCGCCTTCGAATGAGATTTCCTCTCCCTTTTCCGCCATCGAGGGAGAAGGGAGGCGTGCCGGTGGGGGGGAAGCCTCCTTCAGTCGTTCCTCGATCCCTTCCTCGACGCTGGGGGAGGGGACTTCCGAAGCGGCCTCCACCCCTCGAGGCCGGCGCACCGGAGCTGGAGGGGGCGCCGGTCGGGGGGTGGCCACGGGTCGTTCCCGACGGGGGGGGGGAGGGGGCGTGAGGAGATCGGGGTGATAGGAGACCTCGAGCGCATAGAGCGCCCCAGTGGGTCCCAGGCGGATGGTCTCGACCCCCAGCACATAGACGCGTTCCCGACGTGAGGAGGGGTGACGCAGCGATACGGTGATCTCGTTTTTCCCCTCTTCCCTGAAGTTGGCGGGATCCCAGGGGATCGGAATGCCCCGCTCCCGGTTCCTGCGGATCGCTTCCGCCGTCGTTTCCGCCGTGAGGAGCACGAGTTCCCCGCCGGTGTCCCGCCACCGCAAGGTCACCTGGATCGTTCCGCGCTGTGCGGCCAGGATGTAGTACTCATGGTGGTCACCGTCGAAGATACGGGTGGAAAAGCGGATCCGGTGCCCTTCGGCCTCGGCGAGGGAGAAGCTGCAACGGTTTCCGATCCCGTCGCCATCCGAATCGAACTGGTCGGGGTTGGGGAAGGTCGGGCAGTTGTCGCAGGGGTCTCCACGGCCATCCCCATCCCGGTCCTCCTGGCGAGGATTGGGCAGGTCGGGACAGTCGTCCACCGTATCGAGCACGCCGTCGCGATCGTGGTCGAGGAGACGAAGCGTTTCCTCTCCAGTTGCCTCTCCCCCGCTCTCCGCTCTCTGGTCCGCGCTCTGCGTCCTTCCCTGGCAGGCATCCCCTGTGCCGTCGCCGTCCGAATCGCGCTGATCCCGGTTCGGTGTGTCTGGACAATTGTCGCAGGCATCCCCTGTTCCATCGCCGTCCCGATCGGCTTGATCGGCGTTGGAAACGCCGGGACAGTTGTCGTGGAGATCGGCGATCCCGTCCCCATCGCGGTCGGTGGTGGGAATCGCCCGGTGAATGCAGCCCGTTCCGATCAGGAGAAAGAGGAAGAGGGATCCGAAGCATCGTGAGACCCCACCTGTTCCGCATATTCTGTTCCACTTCTTCATCATCGCCACTGTTCACTTCGAGCGAAGATCGCTACGATTTCAGCCAAAAGAGGAGCGTTGCGGCAATACCGCACCCCACGACGAGGAGGAGCGCAATCAGCAATCCCCGCGAGCGTGTGGGGGCGGGGGGGGGAACGAACTGCTCCAGCTTTGCATCATCCACGAAGAAGTCGGCGGACGTCTCCTTTCCCCCTCGTTCCTCCGAGATGCCTTCTTCATCGGGGGCGGCTGACGGTGCCGGAGAATGTTCCCGCAATCTGGCCAGAACCTCCGAGGGGCGCATCCGGAGGGTGGGCGCCTCGCTCAACGGCTCGAGGGAGGGCATCGCTTCGCGCACCGTCTCCTTCGATGTGTTCCATCGGACCGTCGGGGCCGTCGTATCCCCGGTCTGGGTTTCTCCCTCGGGTTTCGCATCGGAGGGGGGGGGAGACGCATCGCTTTCCGATGCCGAAGGGGGAGGAGGGGATGGAGATTTCACGCCGTCGAGTTTGAGCACGAGGGTTTCCGCCTCACTTGGCGGTGTTCCTCCCTTTTGGCCTCGGCTCCTCAGGAAGGAGAGGATCTCGTCCTGGGCCAGAGGGCTCTTCCCCGCCATCGGGTTTCCGCCGGTCACTTCGAGGGCCTCGAGGAACGCCACGAAGCATGCCTGGGCAGAGGGGAACCGATCCTGAGGGGCAGGGGCCAGCAGCCGCTCGAAGAAGGGCAGGAACTTCTCCCGGCGGTAGTCGAACCAGGTCTCCCGCGCGAGCTTTTCCGGAAGTTCCCACATGATCCCTCCCGATCGCAGCGCTTCGAGCTGGGCGGCGGCGTTCTCCTTTCGAAAGGGGGGATGTCCGAAGAGGAGTTCATGGAGAAAGACGCCCAGACCGTAGCTGTCCGCCGCCGGTGTCAGGGGTTCGTCCCGCCGGCACTGCTCCGGCGCAAGATGGACCGGGACCTCCGCCATCGCCTCCATCCCCTCCCCCCCCGGCCACAGCATCGACATCCCGAAGTCGGAGAGGAGATGATGCCCATGGCGAACCTCATAGAAGACGTTCGACGCCTTGATCCCGAGGTGAAGCACGCACCGCTCCCCATTGGGGAGTTCCTTGGTGTGCGCATAGGTCAAGGCGCTCGTCAGTGCCTCCACGAGCGCCTTGAGCGCCTCGAGGTCGGCCGTCTCCCGGAAACGGACCATGTCGAACTGCGCAGGGCAGAGTCTTCCCTTTCCCTTCTCCTCCTCGAGATGGCAGCGCATCGTATAGAAGGGAATCCCACGCTCCTCGTCGATCCCGTAATGGTAGACCGGTGTGATGTTCGGATGATTGAGGTGGGACATCGTCCAGGCCGTCCGGATGAAGCGTGTGACCACCCCTTTGTTCCCCGCGAGGTCGGGGGAGAGGGTCTTCATCGCCTGCCGTCCGAGTGTGGGATGTTCCACGAGCCACACGTCGGTCCATGCACCCCTTCCGATCCTCCCGACCACCCGACAGCCACCGATCCGTTCCCCGATGAGTTCCACCATGTCGTACCGATCCCCTGGAGACGGAAAACGTCTTTCCCCCGAAAGCCCATTGCGCGACGAAAGGCGGTTTCAAAAATAAAGAAAAACGACGGAGAAGTCAAGCAAAATCCTGGAGATTTCGGATTTTCCCCTTTCGCACTCCCCTGGCGAAAGGAGGGTCGGGGAGGGGTCGGAGATCCGAAGGATCACCGACCCGCCGCCTGGCCACGGCGCCGCTTTGGCCACGGACATCCGGAATCCCGGAGATCTCGTAGGGCATGGGGGGGATGGGGGGATCGCAACCGGGGGGATCTCATGCACTGGGAGGGGAAGGCGTGCGCCTCCCCCAGAGGGGGTGGCTTTTCATCCCATGTGGCCGGCCATGTGACAGGCACCTCTCTTCCCCGGATGAAAAGCCGCATGCCAACGACGATCGCTCCTCCTCACTCGAATCGCATCCTTCAGGCAGGTTCGCCGCCGTCCCGATCTTCGGTCCCCCTGAAAGGGAGAACCGCATCGCCGGACGGGGTCTCAGCCGCCCCTTCAGGCTTTCGCCTCCAGTGCGCGCCGCCGGGCGAAATCGGTATCGGCGCTCGGTACGGGGCGTTGCCGAAGAATGCACGTTTCATACCATCGTGACTCCGTGCGGGAGGACCCACCTGGAATCGGATGGCAAAACCGCTCATTTCTCCAGGAGAAACAAACGATTCACCCGTTCGATCTCCTTCGGAATGGCTGCAATGAGGGGATGAGGTCGGTTTACCCCCACCGCAAGCGGAGTATGGAAGAAATGTGCACTGATCTCCGAACGATGGAGGAGAATGAGAGAAACTATTGAAAAAACAACAGGTTGGGCGTGTGGAAAAAATGTGGCACATCGAAAACGATCGGGCTGTCCCCCCTTCCGTCTCCGACGTTCTTCCCCCCGATGTCGCGGCGGAAAGACGAAAGATCCAGGTCCCCCTCGAATTTTCGATTGAACTTTCGGGGGAAAGCTGCAACAATAGAGGGTTGGTATACCAGGCCATATCCGCGGCCGGTCGAGGAGGGAGCGGCGGATTCATCCTCCCGCTCGAACGGATGACGCTCCACCTGTGCAGCATCGTCAAGGATCGAGAACGATCGATCCGTCCACGGATGAGGCTGTTGCACGCAGAGGTCCCCATGCCGAAGCTTTCGATATCGAGACGCCATGAGTTCTTCAACTGGGTTCCCCTCGATCCGGAGAAGGTGGAGGGATATCGGCTGGGGCGGGGACGGCAGGCGGATATCAAACTCTCCGGGCATACGGATATCTCCCGGGAGCATGCCCGGATCTTCTACAATCCCGAGGAGGATCAGTGGTATCTCGTCGATCAGAGCCTCTTCGGGACCTTTCTCAATGGACAGCGGATTCCGGAGAAGGTCCCGGTCAAGCTCAACTACGGGGACTCGATCCGTATCCACGACTACCTCCTGATCTTCAACATGGAATCGAGCATCTTCGTTGCGGATGTTTCCAACGTCTACGATTCCCCCCTTCCCCTTCGAGAGAATTCCAAGTTCGAGCACCTGATCTCGCAGCTCTCGGAGCGGATGGGGCAGCTCAGTCACGATGGCGCGTTCTTCGTGCGTTACGTGGCCGAGACGGTTCGCCGGAGCTTTCATGTGGACAACTGCTTCGTGGGGATCTACGACGAGGGGGGGAACCACTTCGAGCATTTCTACAACGACTCGAGCGATCCGGCGTTGCAGGGGAGGAAATTCCGCCCCTCCGAGAGTTTTCTCGCGGCGGTGCGCAACGAGCGGCGGGCGTTGAGTTCCCTCGATGTCTCGAACGATCCGGAGTTCAAGAATTTCGAAACCCTGGCCCGCAGCCGGGTGCGCAGCGCAGTGGGGATTCCGATCCTGGGCAATGCGGGGGTGCTCTACCTCGACTCGCGCCTCAGTACCCTCCAGCACTGCACCGACGAGGACCTCGACTTCCTCTGTAGTCTCTGCGGCGCAAACGGCATCATCGGCTTCCTCGTCAACACGCTGCGCCAGATCCACGACGTCCATGAGGAGGTCCTCATCCCCTTCAGCCCGCAGCTCTCCGAGATCGTCGATGAGATCTACCGCAACGTGGCGCGGGCGCAGGGGCATGTCCTGATCCTCGGGGAATCGGGGACCGGCAAGGAACTGGCGGCGCGACTGATCCATCGCTACTCGGAACGGGCGAATCGGCCCTTCCTCTCCTTCAACTGCACGGCGGTTCCCGCCACGCTCTTCGACGATGCCTTCTTCGGTCATGACAAGGGCTCCTTCACCGACGCCAATGGCCCGCGAAAGGGGTACTACGAGTCCGCCCTCGGAGGAACGCTCTTCCTCGATGAGATCGGGGATATCGGTATGGAGTGCCAGGCGAAGCTGCTGCGGGTGATCCAGTTCGGAGAGATCCAGCGTATCGGTCACGACCATCCGATCACGATCCCGGAGGAGGAACGTCCCCGTCTCATCTTTGCCACGAACCGCGATCTCAAGGCGATGGTGGAAGCGGGCAAATTCCGCGATGATCTCTACCAGCGGCTGAACCGCTGTACGATCCGGATGCCCCCCCTGCGGGAGATGACCGAACACCTCCCCGTCCTCCTCCCCTACATGATTCGCCGCTATGCTCACCGCTGCGCCACGAAGGTCCAACGGATCTCCCAGGATGCCTTGCGCGTCCTGCAGAACTACACCTGGCCCGGCAACATCCGGGAACTCGAGACGGTGCTGCAAAACGCCCTGATGACCTGCGAGGGGGAGACGCTGCGTCCCCGCCACCTCCATCTCGACGCCGAGCAGACCCTTCCCGCCTTCGAAGCGTATCCCACGCTCCTGCACCTCGAGGAGGAGATCGCACGGAATGCCACTTCCTGCGAGATTCCAACGCTCATCGAGGGGGAGGACGGCTGGGAACGTGGCATCGTGGCCCGTGCGATCCACCAGCGGGCGATGCGGATGGGGGATCCCTTCGTGGCGATCGATGCGAGCACCCTCTCCCCCGACGAGATCTCATCCCCTTCGCCGGGGGAGAAGGGGTGCTGCTTCTTCCCCCCACTCGACCGAGGAACCCTCTTCCTCGATCGCGTGGAGAGCCTCCCCCCCCGATGCCAGCGGATCCTCCTTGGCCATCTCGACGAGTGGAACATGATGCATCTCGGGATCATCCGCGGCAAACCCGAGGTCAAATGGATCTTCGGGACGAACACCGATCTGGCCGGCCGCGTTGCGGCCCAGGCGTTCGATCCCGAACTCTACCAGACGATCCAGATCGAGACGATCCGGATTCCCCCCCTCTGGCGCCGGCGCGAGGTGATCCCCGAACTCGTGGAATACTTCCTCCGTTCCTGCTACCGTCAGGAGCGAATCCCCGAGGTCACCATCACCCCCGAGGCGCAAGAACTCCTCGAGCGGTATGCATGGCCGGGACAGGTTCGGGAGATCCGAAGGGTCGTGGAATACCTGGCCATGAACGTGGGAAGCGATCGGAAGATCCGAGTGGAAGATCTCCCCCCCTGGATCAACCCCTCGGCGACGATTCCGGGACGCCTCGAACTCGAGATCGCCCGCATCATCTCCGAGACCTATCTCCGCAGCGGAAAGAACAAGTCGAAGAGCGCCAAGCGGCTCCAGGTCGATCGCAGAACCGTGGACAAATACCTCAAGATCGCCGAGAGACACGGGTTCTTTCCGTAGTCCTCCCCCTGGGGGCCACGGTATGCGGACCGGAAGGTACATGTCGGCGCGTTGCCGGAGCGCATACACCCGTCCGGAGCCGGTGGAGCGGTAACCTCCTCCGCATTCCTATTGCGCTTTGCCGGTGCTCAGCCTTCTTCGGGCGATCTCGACGAAGGGGTCGTTGGGATCGGAAGCAAGAGCGAGGAAGCGCTCCCAGAAGGGACGGGCCCTGGCGGCGTCTCCGCGTGCTTCGCTTCCGATCGCCAGGCCGGCGAAGAGCCAGGGCGCGGCTTCCATCCCTTCGAGCTTCGGCCAGATCGTCTCCCACCCTTCTCCCATCCCGGCGAGGGTCATTCCGAGCCGAACCGCGCTCTTTCGATAGTTCGGCGAGACTTCGAGCGCGGCAAGGAAGGCGTCGATGGCCTCTTCCTGCCGGTTCGTCTCCGAAAGGAGGACGCCGAGGTTGAAGCGGGCCTCGGCATGCGTGGGATCCGTCTCGACCGCCCGCCGCAGCCACCGTTCCGCTTCGTCATAGGCTTTCCGCTTCCGGTAGAGGAGGGCGAGGTTGTTCATCGCCCGTGCATAGGGGGGATAGCGGCGAATCGCGGCCCGATAGTTCTCGATCGCGGCCGCTTCCTCTCCCGCCGCCTCGAGGGCCAGGGCCAACTGATAGTAGGGACGCCCCTTGTGGGGGGCACAACGCACCGTCGCTCGCCACAGCGTGAGCGGGTCGTGCCAGATACGGTTGCGGCTGCGGGTCTGTGCAAGACAACCGCCGATCAAGATGCAGGAGAGGAGCACGACGGCGAGACGTCCCCTTACATAGCGTCGCCTCAGCGCGTCCCCCAACGCGGTGAGCCCCCAGCCGGCAAGAACGGCAAAGGCCACGGAGGGGAAGTAGAGGTAGCGCTCCGCGATGAGCACCGCGCCGGGCAGGAGGTTCGAGAAGGGAAGGAGTGTTACGAAGAACCATCCAATCCAGAAGTCGATCCTCCGCCCCCCTCCACGGGAGAGGAGGAGCACCCCGGATCCGAGGAGGAGCAGCAGCCCCAACGGAAGGAGAAAACGGGGGGAGAGGGGCGAGGTCACGACCGGAAAGTCGATATCCGCACACAACTCGAGGGGGGAGACGAGCATCCCGAGATAGCGCACTTCGATCGCAGGAAGGGTCAGGAGGGAGTTGAGCAGTGAACCCGCCGGATACGCCGACACCCGCCCCACCCGACCCAGGATGAGCGTCCGCACGACGAGGTAGCCCACCGTCACCCCGATCCAAGGGAGGGGGGCGGCACGAAAGCGCGCCCCTTCCCCCTCCCGACGCCCCCACAGATCGAAGAGGAAGAGGAGCAACGGCAGCGTGACCGCCTCCTCGCTCGACAGAAGCCCCAGGATGTACGTCGCGAGCGCCCACCCGCGCACCCCCCGAAGGAAGAGGTAGAACGAAAGAAGGGCCCATCCGATCCCGATCATGTCGAAGCTCCCCGTCATGATCGTCACCCGCTCCGTGTGGATCGGATGTGTGGCAAAGAGGAGACCGGCCAGGAGCGCCGCCTCCCATCGTCCCACGAAGCGTTGCGTGATCGCCGTCACGAGAAGCGAAATCCACGTGTGCAACACGATCGCGTTCGTGTGGTACCCCGCAGGATTCAACCCCGACAGCGCATAGAGCACCGTGTACCAGACCGTGCGCAACGGACGGTAGAGATTGTACTCTCCGCTGAGGAAGAATTCGGGAATGTTCGAGAGATCGCGGATCTTCTCGTTGCGGACGATGAAGGTTCCGTCGTCCCAGATGAACCCATTGGCATAGATGTTCGCGTAGGCGAGGATCGCCACCGACGCAACGGCGATATGGACCGCCATGCTCCGCGAGCGCCTCGAACGCATCAGTAGCTGCATGCCTCGAGGAGGCGTCCGAGATCCCCCTGCCATGGACCGTTCCACTGCTCGAGAATCTGATCCGCATGGGAGCGACACGTTTCACAGACGAGCGATTCGATCGGTTCGAGATACTCGAGATCGGCGGCGTTCCCTGGATCCCGTCTCATCTGGGCTTCGAGCCCCCCCCTGGCGATCCGCACGAGTTCCTGCGCCATCTCGCGCAGGGTCCCCTCCGGAGAGACCGGCGTATCGAGCCCCAGTCGGGGTACCACGTCGAGGAGCCGATCGAGACGCTCCACCGGGATCTGCGCCACGAGATCCCACGCGGCCTCGAGCGCACCCTGCGTGTAGCAGATCCCCTTGTAGAGTGCAGGGATCGAGAGGAGATAGGGCATCGGCAGCGTATCGGCGCAGCGGAACTCCACGAAGCGTTTGAGGCGCGCCTCGGTGAAGATCGTCGTCAGGTGGAGTTCCCAGTCGGAGAGGTGGGGCGTGAACCCCTCGAATTCCCCCGCCTCGAGGAATTGCCGGAAGGTCATCCCCCCCGTGGGGATGTAGGTCTCGTTACGGAAGATGAAGAACATGGGGACATCGAGCGCATAGGCCATGTAACTCTGGAAACCAGCCCCTTCGGCGAAGATCTGGGGGATCAACCCGCAGCGGTCCGGATCCGTTGCCCGCCAGATCGCCCCCCGCATCGTCCGATAGCCGTTGGGCGCCCCTTCGGAGATCGAGCTGTTCGCAAAGATCCCGATCAGGATCGGGGAGAGCGCCTGCGCCAGCCGGAGCTTGAAGATCGCATCCTCCTCGGAGTGGAAGTCGAGCGAGACCTGCACCGAGGCGGTCTGCATCATCATCTGGAGGGCCCGGGCCCCTCGCGAGGGGAGATAGGCCGCCATCACGTCGTAGCGTTGCTTGGGGACCCGCTCGATCTCCGTGGCCCGGGAGAGGGGTTGCATCCCGAGGCCGAGCCATCGGATCTCCCCCTCGCCCGCAGCGTTCAACTCGGCGAGGTGTTGCTCGATCATCCTGCCGATCGTGGAGAGATACCGCTCGGGGGGCATCGTATACTCGACCTGCCCCCCCGGTTCGAGCGTGATGAGTTCCCGCCCCCGCCGAAGCGCGACCATGGCCCCCTGCTCGATGATCGGTTCCCAACCGAAGCGTTCGCACAACCGTGAGAAGACCCCTTCTACGCCATATTCGCCGTGATAGGGGATCGCATGCCCACTTTGCGCGCGGACGCCGATCTTTTCGAACTCCACGCCGACCCGCTGGTCGTTCTCCCCTTTGCACCCCTGTCGGAAGAACTCGATCAACTGCGCCCGATCGGTGATCGGTTCATCCACGAACGAGGCATCCGCGATCCGTTGTGACATCGAAAACTCCTACCGCTACCGGTCCGTCCGATTTGTCGGTGCATGCGTCATCCGCTCCGTGGGGAGGGAGGTGCCCCCGCCTGGCGGGAAGCGCCGAGTACGATCCTGCCACCGGCGCCCGGTTGCCCCTTCGCCTCGATGCCTCCGAGCGGGCTGGCGCAAAAGGATCGACGCGGGGGGAAGGCGGCACCCATGCGATGGATCTCCCTAACCGAGGTCGATCTGCTTGAGCCCTACACCCCCATCGACCGTGACCGTGGTGCCGGTCAGGTAGGCGGAGGCATCGGAGCAGAGGAAGAGGAGGGGACCGATGACATCGTCCTGCGAGGCGAGGTGTCCGAGCGGGATCGTCTCCTCGATCCTTTCCCGTTGCTGCGGCGTTGCCCAGAAATGCTCCCGGGCCTGGGGGGTATCGATATGGCCGTATGCGAGTGTGTTGACCCGAAGCCCCGTCCTCCCCCATTCGTAGGCGAGGGAACGGGTCAGGTTCTCCACCGCGGCCGTCGCCGCTGCCGCGGCGGCCTGAAAGGGGAGACCGGCACGCGGGATCGAGGAGACGACGTGGATGATCCGCCCTCCGCCATGCGCCATGAAGTGCCGCGCCAGGAGGAGATCGACCTGGAAGGTCTGATGGAGTTTCTCGGAGATCACCCCCTCCCATTCCAACCGATCGAGCCGTTCTGCCGGCCGGGAAGGGGGGAAAGGGAGGAGATTCTGGATCAGGATATCGATCGTTCCGCACGCCTCGATCACCGCTTCGATCTCCTCGGCGAGCTGAAAACGCTCCCCCGTTCCCGGGATCTCGAGAACGAAATCGTCCTGGGAGAGCCCGATCCGTTCGAGTTCGAGGAGCGTCCCCGAGATCTTCTCGGGTCGCTCGATCATCGAGACGCGAGCCCCATAGCGGTTGAGGGTGGAGAGGAGGAATGCCCCGCCCCATCCCCCGTTGATGAGCAGCACGGTTTTCCCGCGCAAGAAACCCGATGCAAAGTCCACTTCCGCTCCTCTCTCCTGACGGAACTCCGGGAGGAAGGCGCTCCTCCCTTCTGCTCCTCCCTCCTTCCGGAAGGCGATCAGAGGCATCGTTGCAGGCTTCCAAAGAAACTGGCGAGTGCGCCGAAGACGCACTCGCCTCTCTCGAGGAGCTGACCGTCGCCGACGCCATCGTACTGGTCGCAACGGTCGAGGCGTTGCAACACCGTGATCAGCTCATCGATGACGCAGATCATCATGTCGAGGATCGAAGCGATCTGACGCAGAAGCGCCTCGATCGCTTCGAGGAGCGCGGTGATCGGGGAGAGATCGATCGTCAGGAGTCCGCTCTCCTCGATCCAGGCCAGGAATGCTTCCGCGGTTTCGGGGTTCGTTCGCAGCAAGGCTCCTGCCGGTGGAAACGGAAAGGGGCCGGCCTCCGGCCGATCGACGAGGGTCACCCCGATCCGCGTCCCCTCCCGCGAGGCGTCGATCCAGGTCTCGAAACGTGCGATCAGGCGGCCCTGCAGGAACCATGCGAGCCGGAGCGTTCCTCTTGCAAGCCGTTCCGGTTCCCGCGGCACGCTCACGCTCAATATGGAGCCGGCGGAGACCTCGAGAAAGAACGTCGTCTCGTCGTCTCCCTCTCCCCCCGCCGCCACCCGGAGTGCCGCGCGCAATTCCGGTGGGGGGGCGATCTGCGCAGACGCGAACGCATCCCGCAGGAGGTCCGCCACGGCCTGGGAGAGCGCCGCGCCGCGCAGAGGAACCTTCACTGCGCCACCCCGCGGAGACTCTCTCGACGCGACGGCCGGTGCCGCGACCGAAAGCCAGCCGAACGTGACGAGCAATACCATGGAAACGGGTCGAATCCTTTCACGCATCGTCCAACCCTCCCTTCGTTCCTGCAGGGGTAAGATACCATATCGGAACCTCTGGAACAAGACGAAAAACTCCTCAGCCCCGGGCAATCGCATTGAATTTTCCGATAAGATCTGCGATCCCGTGGGATCTCGACAGCAAGGGACGCCTCACACGACAGACGCCGTGGAGACCGGCGTCTGGTCGGTAGATGCGTTCCACCCCTTTCGCGCCGGATGCTTCGATGCCATGCGGGTTCCGCGAATCATGGAGATTTCAATGCGATCGCCCGCTTTGTCTTGACAGATCAGAGACTCGAATGTTACGCTGGGGCCGTCCTGCGCTCGTACACCGCGGTATGAGCCTCCAACCAGGCGGAAATACCCGATGTACGTCCTGGAGACGCGTGGAGAATGCACCGTGAGGAGGAGATTCATGTCTCGTTCGATCCTCGTCATCGGTACGCCCTCGGTCGAGAGTGACGTCTTTGGAACGAATGCTCTTTTCCTCCAAGGGGCGAAGAAGGATCGGAGGCCTTCCCCATTCTTTGGATTTTCCTCCTCTGTTCTCCTCCTCATTCTTCTCCTGGGGAGCGTGCCTCGGGGGTGGGCGGATGCGACGGTGGCGCAGCAGATCTCCGACCTGACGCTTCGAATCGAGCAGTCGCCCCCGGATGCGCGTCTCTACGTTCGCCGCGGGGATCTCTTCCGGCAGTTGGGGGAGGATGTGCGGGCATTGGCCGATTTCTCGAAAGCCCGAAAGCTCGATCCGGATCTTGCCGAGATCGATTGGGGCCTGGCGCGTCTCCATGCGAGTCGCGGCCGTTACGAGGCGGCACGCCGGGCGATCGATCGCTTCGTGGCGGCGGAACCGGCGTCGATCGAGGGGCGGCTCCTGCGCGCGCGGATCGCGAAGGCGCAAGGAGAATTCCTCCGTGCGGCGGACGACCTCGGGTGGGTGATCGCCAGCTACACCCCTCCCCGAACGCCTGCCCCGGAACTCTACATCGAGCGGGCCCGGCTCCTCGACATGGCGGGGGGGAGATCCGCGGCCGAGGCCCTGGAGGTGCTCGATCAGGGGCTCGAAAGGCTGGGTCCGATCGTCACCCTCCTCTCCTGCGCGGTCGATCTTTCGGTGGCCCAGGGAAACCTTCCGGGAGCAATCCGTTACCTCGATCGTGCAGTGGCCACGGCGAAGCGGAAGGCCCCCTGGTGGATCCGCCAGGGGGAGATCCTGGAGCGGATGGGAAAACGCGACGTGGCGAATGAACGCTTTCGCGCCGCCAGGGCCGAACTCGAGCAACTCCCCCCCCATCGGCGACAGACGAAGAGCATCCTGCGCCTTCTTCGGGCCGCGGAGGCGGGGATCCGACGCACCGCCCCCTCAATCCCATCGGAAGAAACGGATCGCCACCCCGAGGGAAAGAGCGCTCCACCCGAGGAGAACGAGGGCATCGAAGGCGAGATGCCCGGAGGAAATCCCCCCCAGCACGAGGCCCCGTAGCGCATCGGTGAGGGCGGTGAGCGGCAGGAACCTCGACAGGGAGCCGATCAGGGGGGGAAGCCGTGTAACGTCGAAGAAGACCCCCCCGAGGAAGAGCAACACGAGCCCGATCAGGTTCAGCGGCCCCGCGATCGACTCTACCGACTTCGAGCGGCACGTCACGGCAAAGGTGAGCGAGATGAACGTGGCGGTCCCGAGAACGACGAAACCGATCAGGAGAAGAAACCTCTCGGCGAAGGGAAGGCCGAAGACGATCCGGCAATAAGCGAAGATGAGCACGGTCTGGGAGAGCGCCACGAGCGCGCGCACGAAGAACTGGCTCGCCAAGAGGGCGGACAGCCGCATCGGCGTGACGTGGAGCCTGCGCAGGATCCCCGTGGCGCGGTACTGCACGATGTTGAAGCCCACACCGTAGAACTGCCCGTTCATGATCCCCATCCCCAGGAGGCCGGGGAAGAGGAAGGCCACGTAGCGTGCCCGGGTGCTGCGCAGCGGCACGATCTCCCATGGCGTCTTGCGCCGCTCTGCTCCCATGCGCAGGAGCGTATCGACGGAATGGATACAGGAGAGCCCCTTGGCATCCCCCTCGATGAAGCGGTAACGCAGGAGGGGGAGCGAGCCCCCAGGGAGGGGCAGGGGAAGTTTCACGCCGGTCTCGGCATTCCGGTCTCCTTGGGAGGGGAAGGCGTTCGAGAGAGGCGGCGGCCCCTCCGGTGCGGCCAGGGCCTTCCGATCGCTCTTCTGCCCTGCGGAGGGCCGCTTCGCCGGATCACCTGCCGGTTCGACGAGACAATGCCGCTCCCCCCGCTTCAACCGTTGCACCTCCTCGCGCATGGGGGCGATCGTGAGATCGAAGAGGGGCGTTTCCCGCAGACGACGCACCCCCATGGCGAACGTTTCGTCTTCGAGGAGGGCGGGATCGATGCCGACGCGGAAGTAGTGGTCATGGGTCCGGTCGAGCACGAGCGCGACCCCGCTCAGAACGATGATCGGAAAGGCCAACCCCCAGAAAACGGCGTTTCCGTCCCGCAGGTAGATCCGGAGCGAGGTCTTGAAGAGGGGTCCGAGTCCTCTCAATCGCGTAGCCTCCTCCCCGTGAAGTGAAGGAAGACGTCCTCGAGGCCGGGACGGTCGATCGCCAGGTGTTCGATCGCAATCCCCCGCTGCTCTGCGAAATCGAGCACGCTGCGCAGCGTCGTGCCCGCATCCTCCGTATAGATGATCGTGAGCCCCCGGGCGTCGGTGGGTTGGATCGCGTCACCGAAGGCCCGCCATACGTTGGGATCGACCCCTGCCGGTGCGGCGAAGGAGATCCGGGACTGCCCCTGCAAGGCGGCCACGAGGGCGTGCGGGGTATCGAGTGCCAGGAGACGGCCGTGATCGATGATCGCCACGCGGTCACAGAGCCGCTGGGCCTCCTCCATCATGTGCGTCGTGAGCATGAGGGTCTTTCCTGCCGCCTTGAGATGGCGGATCATCTCCCAGATGTTGTGGCGGGCCTGGGGGTCGAGACCGGTGGTCGGTTCGTCGAGGAAGAGGATCTCCGGATCGTGGATGATCGCAAGGCCGAGGACGAGACGCTGCTTCTGTCCTCCGGAGAGGGTCTGGACGCGCTGGTCCTTCTTCTCCACGAGGGCGATTCGCTCGAGGATCTCAGGGATCGGACGGTGGCGTGCGTAGAGTCCGGCGAAGAGTTCGAGGGTCTCCGTCACGGTGAGTTGTTCGAAGAGGGAGGTCGCCTGCATCTGCACCCCGATGCGTTCCTTCCAGTCGGGGGGGCGGGGGCCGCCCCGGTAACGGATCTCACCGCTGTCGGCCTCCTGGAGCGCTTCGAGGATCTCCATCGTCGTCGTCTTTCCCGCGCCGTTGGGGCCGAGGATCCCGAAGATCTCTCCCTCGGCGATCTCGAAGCCGAGCCCGGCCACGGCCTCGATCTCCCCATGGGGGCCGAAGCTTTTTCGGAGACCCTGGACTGCGATGATCGGGGGCGTCATCCCTTTGCTCCTCAGAAGACCCGAAGAAGGCACGATTTGAAGGGCTGCCCCTGGGGAAAATCGGGGAGCGTGGGGAAGTCGAGGGGGGGGCCGGGGGTGGCGAGGATCTGGATGATG